>NZ_JAVAYL010000035.1:0-51125 GCF_054185225.1 Bradyrhizobium sp. 18BD
TGACCGACGTCTCAGGGTTCTGCTTCCACCCTTGCACGATCATCCCACTCACACTTCTTTCGGACGTCCGGGAGACAACCCTTCCTCATGCCTCCCCCCTTGACTTGGGACATAAGAGGATGACGGAATGGGTGGAACATGACGCGTAAAACTACCGCATCATCATCCGTGCGATCGCCTCGCCAATCACCACCGTCGTGAAGTGGGTATTGGCGCGGCAATCCGACGGCATGATCGAGGCGTCGGCGACGCGCAAGCCGCTGATCCCCTTCACCGTGCCATCGGGATTGACGACCCCGTCGGGATCGTTGACGCCGCTCATGCGGCAACTCCCCGCTGCGTGCTGGATGTCGCCAGTCTCGCGGCGCAGCAGCGCGTCGAGCTCGTGATCCGGCAGGCTGGCAGCCCGCGGCAATGTCAGATCGGTGTCGGTCAGCCTGATCCAGTCGGCGATGCCAGTGAGCGCCGGCTGCGACGTGATCACCGCGAGCCGCTTCACCGCATCCATCATCCGCAGCATGTCGCGGGGATCGGCCAGCATGTTTTCCTCGACGATGGGCTCGATCGACGGATCGATCGAGGCCAGCTTCAGCGTGCCACGTGAATAGGCGTTAAACAGCCCGGCGCCGATCGCACCGGGTACGCCGACACCACGGTGATTGAACGCGATCAGGATCATGTCGCGCTTGCCGCCATTGGCGAGGCCCGAGGAATAGGTCACGCAGCAATTGGTGTGGCGGGTATCAGGATCGGTCGGCCGCAGGTCTTCGCGGAGTTGGATCGTGGCGCGGAACAGCGGGTGGTCGAAGAAGTGCTTACCCACCGGCAGATCGCGCTCGACTGCGATCCCCATCGCCTTCAACTCGTCGGCGGGTCCAATGCCCGAGCGCAGCAGGATCGCCGGACTGTGGATGGCGCCGGCGCAGAGCACGATCTGGCGCGCGCTGATCTCCTGGGTGCCCTGCCCTTCGGCGCGAACACGAACGCCCGTGGCTCGGCCGTCCCGAATGATCACGCGATCGACCAGCGTATGCCCGCGGATCTCCAGATTGGCGCGGCCGCGGGCGGGTTCGAGGTATCCCTCATTGGTGGTGATGCGGCGGCTGTCGCGGCTGTTGATGGGATAGCAGGCGACGCCCTCGCCGTCAGCACCGTTGACGTCGGCGCACCAGGGATAGCCGCTTGCCAGCGCCGCATCGCGCAAGCCACGATCGATCGGGCCCCACTTCTCGGGCGGCGCGCGGTAGACCGGCAACGGCCCGCCGCGACCATGGCCCTCGGCATCGCCGAACTCGAGATCGTCCTCGATCACCGAGAACAGCGGCATCACCTCTTTCGCCGACCAGCCGGTGCAGCCATTGGCGGCCCATTCGTCGAACGCGTCGGCAACGCCGCGGATCGCGATCTGACCATTCATCATCGATGAGCCGCCAAGCCCCTTGCCGCGCCAGTAGAAGCGCGGCTCCTGCCCCGCCACGCGGCGCGTCAGCAGATCCGGCCACTGCCATTTCTCCTGGTACTCGCGCTTGTGGATGATCGGGATCGGGTTCGGCGTCCGCACTTCCCAGGGCGCTTCATCGGCGCGCCAGTCGAGGCCCGCTTCGAGCAGCAGCACGCGCTGCGCGGGATCCTCGGACAGCCGTGCCGCAACCGCAGCACCGGCGGAGCCGCCGCCGACAACAATGACATCGTACATCACGTTACTTCTCAACGTTCCAGAACACCGGGATGGCCGAGGGTATCAGATTGCGAAGCGTCGCGCGATAAAGCGCCGGCTGCGCGAACTGGCCCCACGGAATCGCGGGCGCCTGATCGTACATCACGCTCTGGATCTCGCCGGCGATCTTCTTGCGATCCTCCTCGGCCGGCGCCTTGGCGAAGGCCTCCATCAACGGCGTGATGCGCTGATCGCACTGCCAGCCGGTGAAGTCGGCGCAGTTGAAGGCGACCATGACGTTGGTGAGCGGCGAGCCGAGGTCGAAGCCGCCGGCGTGGACGCCATAGACGCTCCAGCCTTCCTTCTTGGCGCGGCGTGCCAGCACGCTCGCCCAATCCATCACCTGGAGATCGACGTTGAAGCCGGCGGCCTTCAGCCGCTCGGCCAGCACCTGCGCCGAGACGCGCGGCGCTTCGAGATCGTTGGCTTCCATGACGACGACGGGCTCGCCGGCATATTTGGTCGCCTTCAGCGCGGCCTTCGCCGCTTCGATCGAGGGCTTGGCGGCCGCATCCGTGCCGGCCTTGCTCTCATAGGTAGTGCCGCAGGTGAAGAACGTCGCGCACGGCGCGGCGTACTTGGCATCGAGGCCAAGCGCATCGAGCACCTCGCGCTGGTCGACCAGCTTCCACAGCACGCGGCGGATCGCGGGATCATCGAATGGCTTTGACGCGGCATTGAGGCGGTAGGCGCCGGCGAACATGTTGCCGCCGGTGAAATTGACGAGTTTGACGCGGGAGTTCTTCTCGAGCTGAGGCAAAAGATCGAACGGCGCATATTGCATGAAGTCGATCTCGCCCGCCTGCAGTGCGGACGCGGCGGTCGCACCATCAGGAATGACGCGGATCTCGAGCGTGTCGACGTTGACGCGCTTGCCACCGGCGAGGAAGTCGGCCGGCTCGGGGCGCGGCACATAGTCGGCGAACTTCTTCAGGATCATGCGATCGCCGGTGCGGTGATCGGCCTTGCTGTAGACGAACGGGCCGGAGCCGATGATCTCGGTGATGCGCTGGTCGCCGGGCGTTTTCGCGATGCGCTCGGGCATCATGAAGGCAACGGGGCTGACGGGATTGCCGAGTGCGTCGATGACGAGACCGGACGGCTCCTTCAGCGTCAGCACGAAGGTTTTCGCGTCGGTCGGCTCGAGCGAAGCCGTGATCGCGAAGATGCGGCGGCCGAGCGCGCTGCGGGTGCCCCAGCGCCGCAGCGAGGCGACGCAATCCGCCGCGGTCACCGGCTGGCCGTCATGCCACTTCAAACCGTCGCGCAGCGTGAAGCTGTAGGTCAATCCGTCCGCGGAGACCTTCCAGTCCTGCACCATCTGCGGCTTGACGTCGCCCTTGGAGTCCTTCGCAAACAGCGTGTCGAACACCATGTAGCCAAACGTGCGCGAAATATAGGCCGTGGAGAAATGCGGATCGAGCGTGACGATCTCCGCCTCGAGCACGGCGACGAGATTGCCCGCCGCATGCACTGGTGCTGCGACAATCGCGAGCCCGAGCAGCGCCGGAATGAGAGCCTTCAGTTTGAACATTGGTGTGTTTTTGCCTTTTGACGTGACGTTTGCACGCGCCAGCAAAAAGCAATGTTCGTGCCCCCACGTATGCGCCCGTGGCTATCTGCCACGCGTTTCCGGGAATGCACATACTTTGAGTTGGAGGGCACCGCTTTCACAGCCCGTCATTGCGAGCGCAGCGAAGCAATCCAGAGTCTTTCCGCGGCGGCAGTCTGGATTGCTTCGCCGCGCTCGCAATGACGATGAGGAGACAGCTATGGGCTACACACTCTCTCGTGCCCCGGACGCAGCGCAGCGCCCCCGGCGATGCGAAGCATCGTCCGGTGCGGTGCGCTGCAGAGCCGGGGCCCATGCCTCCAGGAGTACCCGTGCAGCTTGGGTCCCGGCTCTGCGCAGCAACGCTGACAGCGTCGCTGCGCGTCCGGGACAAGGGCTGCCCCTACCCGATCACCTTGCCGAATTTGTTCGACTTCGGGAATCCCTTCGGCGGCAGGCGGCCGGCATCACCGCGATTGCCTTGCCACTCGGCAAGCTCCTTCATGGTCGCGGAGAATTCGCGGCCCGCGGAGTCCTTCCAGGTCAGGCCTGCCTTGGCCTCGAAGACAGCCACGTCCGACAGCTCGCCGTCCTTGTACTTCTGCAACCGCGTACCGCGGCCGCGCGCCATCTCGGACACCTGGTCGAGCGGGAAGATCAGCATCTTGCGGTTCTCGCCGATGACCGCGACGGTGTCGCCGATCACCTCGGTGACCGAGCGCGCCTCGTTCGGCATATCGACGTTGAGGACCTGCTTGCCCTTCTTGGTGGTGCCGACGCAATCGTCCTCGTTGACGACAAAGCCCTGGCCCTCACTGCTCGCGACCAGGAACTTGCGTCCGCCCTTGTTGACGAACAGTGCCACGGGCGCGGCCTCCTGCTCGAGGTCGATGAACAGGCGGATCGGCTCGCCATGACCGCGGCCGCCCGGAAGTTTTGCGACATCGAGCGTGTAGAACTTGCCGTTGGTCGCGAACAGCAAGAGCTTCGACGTCGTCTCCGCGAAGAAGGCAAAGCCGAGCTTGTCGTCCTGCTTGAAGGCCAGCCCCGAGAGGTCCTCGACATGACCCTTCATGGTGCGGATCCAGCCCTTGTCGGAGACGACCACCGTCACTGGCTCGCGCTCGACGAGGGCTTCCTCCATCGCCGCGAGATCGTGCTCGGGCGCATCGGCGAAGGTGGTGCGGCGCTTGCCGAGCGGCGTCTTCGGCCCGAACATGTCGCGGACCTTGCCGACCTGCTCGCCGACCTTCTTCCACTGCTCGGCTTCCGAAGCGAGCACGCCTTCAATGCCCTTCAGCTCCTTGCGGAGATCCCTGTCCTCGTTGCGGATCTCCATTTCCTCGAGCCTGCGCAGATTGCGCAAACGCATATTGAGGATGGCCTCCGCCTGGATCTCCGTGAGCTTGAACGCCTTGATCAGGGCGGGCTTTGGCTCGTCCTCGGTGCGGATGATCTTGATCACCTTGTCGAGGTTCAGATAGGCGACCAGATGACCGCCGAGGACTTCCAGCCGGTGCTCGATCTGCGCCTTGCGGTAATTGCTGCGGCGGATCAGGACGTCGCGGAGATGGTCGAGCCATTCGCGCAAGCACTCCGCGAGCCCCACCACCTTCGGGATGCGGCCCTTGATCAGCACGTTGAGGTTCAGCGGAATCTTGTTTTCCAGCTCGGTCAGCCGGAACAGCGATTCCATCATCAGCGCCGGATCGACGTTCTTCGATTTCGGCTCGATGACGATGCGGACGTCTTCGGCCGACTCGTCCCTGATGTCGCCGACCAGCGGCAGCTTCTTCTGGTCCAGCAGTTCGGCGACCTTCTCGATCAGCCGCGACTTCTGCACCAGGAAGGGGATCTCGGTGACGACGACGACCCAGGTGCCGCGAGCGCCCTCTTCGTGCTGCCATCTGGCGCGGACGCGGAACGAGCCGCGGCCGGTGGTATAGGCCTCAGCGATCGCCTGCTTGGAGTCGACGCAGATGCCGCCGGTCGGAAAATCGGGCCCCTTAACCCATTTCATCAGCGCCTTCGACTTGGCGTCGGGCTTCTCGATCAGATGCAGCGCGGCGTCGCACAGCTCGGCGGCGTTGTGCGGGGGGATCGAGGTCGCCATGCCGACCGCGATGCCCTGCGCGCCGTTGGCGAGCAGGTTCGGGAAGCCGCCGGGCAGCACGACCGGCTCCTTCGACTGCCCATCGTAATTGGCGCGGAATTCGACGCCGTCCTCGTCGATGCCCTCGAGCAGAAGCCGCGCGACATCGGTCATGCGCGCTTCGGTGTAGCGGTAGGCGGCGGGATTATCGCCGTCGATATTGCCGAAATTGCCCTGGCCGTCGACCAGCGGGTAGCGCGAGGAGAAATCCTGCGCGAGACGCACCATGGCGTCGTAGATCGCCTGGTCGCCATGCGGATGGAACGAGCCCATCACGTCGCCGACGATCTTGGCGGACTTCTTGAAGGCCGTGCCGGGATCGAGCCGGAGCAGCCGCATGCCGTAGAGGATGCGCCGGTGCACCGGCTTCAGGCCGTCGCGCGCGTCGGGCAGCGCGCGGTGCATGATGGTGGAGAGCGCATAGGCGAGATAGCGCTCTTCCAGCGCCTCCTGCAGCCGCACCTCGTGGATTTCGGCCGGCTCTTCCGGCGGAACTGTTCGTTTGCCCATTAGGCCTTTACTCTCAAAGACTTACGGTCAAGCTTCGGGCGGATCGCCCGGAAGCGTAGCCAATTCTCCCCCGCTGGGGCGCGATTCGGGCGGATATATAGCAGGCTGGACCCCGACATGCGCCCCCTGCCCTGCGCCAGGGCCGCTGCGTGAATTATCCACAGGGCCCGCTGTTGCTGTGGACGGTATGCGGTGCCGGTGTCGTCGAAACGTCCACAGGCCCGGTCACTCAGGCGACGGTCGAAAGATAGAGCTGCGTGTCGAAATAGTCGGACGCCCGCAGCGATCCGGTGACGCCGGCATCCGCCATGAAGAAGTCGCTGACCTGCTGGAGCCACCTCACGACGGTCCCGTCCGAATAGAGGCGCCGCCATTCGCGCGAGGAATACAGCTTCTGCGCCTTGAAAGCCTCGGCGAGGTCCTCGGCGCGCGACTGCTGATAATGCGACCGCTGCAAGGCCTCCGCGGCCGCGGCCGGGTTGCGGACCATGTGGTCGTTCGCGTCCGTCCAGGCGCGGATGATCCGGCTCAGCACCTCCCTGTGCTCCGCATAGTAATCGCTCCTCGCCGCCCATCCGCCCAACGCCGCCGACTGCGGATAGAAGGCCGAGGCATCGACCAGCTTGATCGCGTCCGGCACCGCCTGACGCACGGCAATGTTGAAGGGCACCCAGAGCGCCACGGCCGGAACCTCGCCGGCAATGAACGCCTGGACCGCCGCAGGCATGCTGCGATTGACGATCTCGATCTCGGACGGCTTGATGTTGTTGGCGCGCAGCGCCCTGTCGAGAAAGATGTGCGCCGTCGTCTTCGCGGTCGTCGCGATCCGCTTGCCGCGGAGGTCTGCAAACGCTCTCACGCCAAGGGTCGGCCGGACCCAAAGCTGAGCCGTCGCGATCTCGATGTCGTTGATGAGAAAACCACGGCCGCGGCCGAGCGCCAGATAGTTCGAGATGACGCCGCCCGCCGACACGACGTCGAGCTGTCCCTTCCCCATCGCCTCGAAGATCTCGGGCCCGGTACTGAATTCATGCAGCTCGAAATCGATCCCTTCCCGATCGAACGCGCCGCGATCCAGCCCAGTCCACAGATGTCCGTCCACGGCAACCACATGGAGATAACCCAGCCGGATTCTGCTGCGGCCCTGCGCGATCGCGGGCGCGCCGAGCACCGCTGCGGCCGCGAACGCAGCGCCGGTCTCCAGCAATCGCCGGCGGCTGACGTCGCGGGCACTCACGCCGCTTCTCCCGGGTCGTGGGCCGCACGGCGAAACTGGCCCGCGTGATATTGCGCAATGCCATCCCTGGGATAGTCGAGCAGGAAGCCCGAAAGCCGGACCAAAGTGGTCTCGCTCGCTCCCTCCTGCGCGATCGAGGCGAACACCTCGTCCCAGCGCCGGCACATCACGATCTCGACTTCGTCTGCCTGCGCGAGCTCGCCCCTGAGCTCGCTGACCTCGATCGCCTCGGCAAACCCCTTCGGCCTGATGCTGTCCACGCTGCGAAACAGGAATGCGTGCCCTGCCCGCGCGCGGACGGCCGCGCTGACCAGCACGCGCGTGCCGTAATTCTTGTTCAATCCCTCCAGCCGCGAGGCCAGATTGATGGTGGCGCCGAGCGCGGTGTAGTTCATCCGGTCGCTGGAGCCGATGTTGCCGACCACGGCGTCGCCGACATGAAGGCCGAAACGCGTGTCGTAAGGTGGCCAGCCCTCGCGCCGGAAGTCCTTGTTGAGCGCGTCATTCGCGGCAAGGCAGGCGAGAATGGCGCGGCAGGCATTGACGGTGTGATCGGGGTCATCCGCCGGCGCGTTCCAGAACGCCATCACGGCATCGCCGATATATTTGTCGATCGTGCCCTGGTGCCGCATGATCTCGTCCGACAGTGCCGCAAAATACCGCGAGGTGTGGATCATCACCTGCGACGGATCGGCCCGCTCCGTCTTGGCGGTGAAATCGGCGACATCGGTGAACAGCACCGTCACCTCGCGCCTGCTTCCGCCGAGGCTGAGCGAGGAGCCGGTCTCGATCAACTGCCGCACGATCTGGCGCGGGATAAAGCTGGCAAAGCTGCGCACTACGCTGCGCATGGTGAAGACCGAGCGGCCAAGCTCCTCGATCTCGGCGATGGCGGAATGGATGCGAGGCCGCTCCGCGATCTCGAACCGCTGGATCGCATCGGTCTCATCGACCAGCTTGCTCAGTGGCCGCGCCATCAGCGACCCCAGCCAGAACGCGAATGGCAGCGTCGCGCCGACGAAGGCGAGCGCCAGCGCAAACAGCGTGCGGCGTTCGTTGATGATCCGGGCGTAGAACTCGTCGAGCGGCGCGACGATCGCAAGACGCACATCGGCCGATCCGGTCGTCACCAGCTGATGCATCGCCGCGACATGAGTTCGCCCCGTGTCGTCCGCGAAGAACTGCTGCGCCGCCCCGCCCTCCCGCCAGGAGCGAACGATGCCCTCGAAGCCAGGCCATTTCAGCGCGCTCACCGGCGGAAGGTCGTCGTGGCGCCCGGGGATCCCGGCCACCAGCCGGCTCATGTCCGGATGGGCGACGATCTGTCCGGCCTCGTTGAACAGGAAGGCGACGCCGGACTGCCCGAGCTTCTGCTGCGTCAGCATGTCCTCGAACCGGTTCAGCAGCATGTCGCCCGCGACCACGCCGCGCCGTCCCTCCTTCAGGGGTATTCGCAGCGTATAGCCCGGCTCTTCCGTTGCATAGAAGATGTAGGGGCCGGTGAGCAGCGTCCTGTCGTTCCTGAACGCATCGATATACCAGGGCCTGGTCCTCGGATCGTAATTGTCGGGACCGGCGGCTTCGGCGACGGCGATGAGGTTCTCCGAGAGAAACTGGACGACGGGCTTGGCGCCGGTGGTCCGTGAGATCACGACCAGGCGAAAGGCCGCATCCTGATCGACATTCAGGCCCACCCTGAAGCCTGGCTTGGCCCGATCAATCACGTCCATCTCGATGAACGAGCCGTCCTCGTAGCCGACATAGAGATTGAAGAGCTGCGGATTGTTGCGCAGCATCGCCGCCATCAGGCTGTACAGCCGCGTATTGTCGGCGATATCGGCCTCCTGGATCGGCGTCAGGGCGGACAGGATCTCGAGGCTGTCGCGGACGTTCCTGAACTGCTCGTCGACGTGATCGGCGCCGAGTTGCGCGACCTTCTCGATAAAGCTGCTGGCTGCCGTCCTGGTGATGACAGTCACGCGCTCGAAGCTGAGATAGACCAGCGTCAGGCCCACAAGCAGCACCACACCCACGAACACCGTGATGATCGATGTCTGGAAGCCGATGCGAAAGACGCGCTTGCTGGTGTTCTCTCCTGTCATCGGAGCTGCGTGAACGCCTCCTCTCAGTACTTCCGCACGATCGGCTTGGTCGTGGCCGGCTCGGGTGCCGGCGGCGAGATCTGGAAGGTGAGCCAGCCTGTCCAGCTCTTGGGACGGTTCTCGACCTCGAGGTCCTTATAGCCCCTGAGGTTGAGATAGCCCTGGTAGCCATTGGACATCGGGATGATGAAGCCGATCTGCGGGCCGATGCCGACCGACATGCCTCTGAAGCCGCCGAGCTTCGCACCCGGTCCGCTGTCATCCGTAACCTGCTGGAAGTAATAGCCGGCGAGGCCAACCTGGATCGTCTTGGTGACGAACTGCGATGCGGCCCAGTCGATGTGGAAGTCGATGCCGTTCTGGTATTGAAGGGCGCCGTTCATAAAACTGTAGGTGAGGCCGCTGACCACCGAGAATTCGTGTCCGGCCTTCGGATCGAAATAGGTATACCCCACGCCGGCATCGACGGCCGGGAAGCCGAAGCTCAGATTGGCAAGACGGCTCGCGTCATAAGTGCCGCTCGGGATGTTGCCGGTGACGTAGATCATCTCGTTGTGGACGCCCTGATTCCACTTCAAGGTGCCCTGGTAGAACACGTCGCCGAACGTGGTGCGATTGTCCGACGCGCTGCCGGAGACGGTGTTGCCACGCGGTCCGGTCAGAGTCGCGTCGATCCCGACGCCGATATTGCCGGGCACTGCGAGCACGGTGAAGGCGGCCTGTCCGCCGATCACCGACATCGGCGAGGTGTAAGTGAGGCCCTGCACCAGCACGTCTGCATGCGCGCTGAGGCCTGCGGTCACCGCCCCAGTACCGCCCCCGGGGGTGACGAAGTTCTGGCCCTTCCCCGCATTGTCCTGGACATGGATGTAGATGGTCGAATAGGCCCAGCCCAGCACCGCCGGTGTCGCGGCAAGGCTGCCGAAGATGCCGGGAAGCCAGAAGCTGACGCCACCGGCGTCAGCGAGCGCCGGCTGCGTGCCGAAGCTCGCCATCGCCAATGCGGTTGCGAGCGTGGCCTTGCGAAGATGTCCCGTCATGTCGCGTCCCATGGTCCCATCAAATCGTCCACCCGAACAGGTCGCGCCTGCCCTTCGAAGCCGCCGTCATTATCTCGCTACTTCGTGGCACCTCCAACGGTCGTTGCGACGCGTTCGACGTCCGGCAGCTTCCAGCTGTGGTCGAACAGCGGCGTCTCCGGCCCGTAGAGCCGGAACAGCAGCTCGAACTTCCGCGCGGGGTCAGTGGGCACCCAATTGGCTTCCTTGCCCTCGGGTGCCTTCGGGCCGAAATAGACATCGACCGAGCCGTCCGCGTTTGTCTGGATGCCCGGGCTGATCGAGGCGCGGCTGGCGCTCGGCATGTTGCGCACCAGCGCATGCGTCTCGCGGTCGTAGACGGTCGCCGACCAGTATTGCTTCACGGGCACATTTGCCGGCACGGTCAGCCGGTAGGTGACGTTGCCGTCGAAATCCTGGCCATCCCTGTCCTTATTGGCCATCAGATAGTATTGCGCGGTGCCGAGCCGCTTGATGCCGGTATAGCCCAACGTGTAGGTCACCCCGCGCGCATCGATCGGATACGCATTCGGATCGCTGTAACCGCCGCTTGCCGCCTTCACCATCTCGGCGACCGCGGCGGGGAACCAACGGATGCCGGGATTGATCACCGGAAAACCGGCATCATAGATATCCGCCAGCCGTGCATGCGCCTCGCGCGCGGCCTGATCGAGCAGCGCAACCGTCTTCTGGTCAGGATTGAACAGCTTGCCCTTCTCGATGCCGATCGACCGAAGCTGGTCGATCATCGCGCGGTCGCGGTCGAGCCAGGGCTCGTTCTGCACGACGCGGTCGAGGGTGCGATAGAAGCTGGCGTCGTAGGGAATGGTGGAGTCGAACAGGACGTCATAAGCATCGGTGAAATTGGTCGGCGGAGGGCTCTGCGCTTGCCCTAGCGGGTACATCTTGATCTGCTTGCCATAGGCGACGGACTTCGCGACGTCGGCGTCGGCGTGGCTAGCCAGGTTGGAGCGCAATAGCGCAAAGCCGCTAAAGGTATCGGACTGAAGCGGTATGTAGCCTGTGGGCGCTTCACCTTTGTAGCCCGGCGGCAGGATCAGGTACTTGCCGCCCTGCCCCTTGTCGGCGCCATCGGGCCCGGCATCTTCCAGCGGCATCTGCCATGCCGTGACGATGTTGCCCGCGATCGACCCGCCTTGCGCGGGCGGAATCTCGATCACGATCGGACCATCCTTCACGTTCCAGAACGACATAAAATAGATCGAATCCGGATTGGGCGTCAGCGTCTGGTTCTTCCAGTTCACGGGACTCGACCAGTAGACGATCTCGTTGATCTTGGCCCTCGTGCTCTTGAGCATCGCCTGCAGCATCAGGTCGGCGTTCACCGCCGGCATGCTCCAGATCATGGCTTCGACCGCGCGGCGCTGGATGTTGCGGGTAGCGAGGTCGTCGGCCGACATGGTCTGCGCATCCGCGCACATCGTCGAAAGCACGATGGCAACGGCTCCGAGGATTGATCGTCTCATCACAGCCTCCCCATGCCTTACGTTCCGTTCACCGGCTGCGGCTCCGGGAATTTCCACTTGCCGCTCAGGATTTCCGCACGCGGCCGATAGAGCCGAACGGTGTAGTTCCAGTCCTTCATGATCGGGAGGCAATTCGGAATCTTGCCGTCGCAGCCGCCGAACTGGATGGCGAACGTGCCGTCGCTATCCTTCTTGGCGGTGACGCTGTTCAGCGAATAGGCGTTGTAGGCATTCTTCACGTAGAAGCCTGCGGCGTTGTAGACGCTGACCGACCAGAACGCATCCACCGGCACGTTCTTGACCTTGAGTTGGTAGACCGTTCTGCCGTCATTCTTCGCCGGAATGATGTTGAGGTACTTCGCATCCCGGTCGGGATTGCCGCCCCAACCTGCAGCAGTCCCGATCAAATGACGGACCGGATCGACCTCCGCCTTGGTGCCGAATGCCCTGTCGAAGCTCGTGATGGTCGATGCGAGCACCAGCAGGGCGTCGTGGACCTTCTTCTGGCTAGCCGGATCCCAGGTCGGCAATTCCAGCTTGCCGCTGTCCTTCTGCGTCAGCTTGATCTTGTCTTGCAGCGCGTGGACCTTCTTCAAGTCCTCCGGGTCGGCCGGATCGGCGAAGGTGCGGACGCCAAGCACGGCGTAGCGCGTGCCGACCTTGTCGCGGCTGAACGTATGCTCGCCCTTGCCGTAGACGGTGGACGCATAATGGTCCTGGCTGATCGACATCAGCGACATGAAGCGTCCGCCGGAATCCGGCAGCGTCACCGTCACCGGTCCGGCATCGAGGTCGACGACGGCAAAGCTGTAGAGGGTGTCACGATTGAGCCTGATGATGGTTTGGTCATCGATCGACGCCGGCTCACGGTGGTGAAGGATCTTGCCCAGCCCCCCGGACTGCCTGGCGAGATTGCCGATATAGGTGTCGGACTCGGCACGTATGAAGTTGTCGACCGTCACCGGGGTCGGCGATTGAGCGAAGGCACAGGGGATCGTCAGGAGCAGGATCGAAACGGACAGTGCGGCTGGTCTCATGGCTTCCTCTCACTCAGAACGGATTGACGTAATTCAGGATCGCAAGCTGGCGCAGGATCACGCGGCGGACGACGTGGGTCGGCACGACGTGGTCGGTGTAGATCGCCGCCGTGCCCGCGCTGCCAGCCGGCAGGCGCCTCGCGAACTCGGCATCGTCGAGCCTGACGCGCACGATGAAGGGCGCGGCCTCGATCGCTTTCGGCATGACGGCTACCCCCGAGGTCTGCGCCTGCCCCGGCGCGATGGCCTGGAGCACGCTCTCGACCTTGCCGGCAAAAATCTGACCGGGTGCGAATTTGAAGGTGGCCTCGACCTCCTGCCCCGGCGCGACGTAGCGCGCGTCGATCTGGTTGATCTCGACGCCGATGATGGTGTTGGAGGTATCGATGAACGCCATCACCGGCGAGAGCGGCAGGTTGGCGACGCGCGCGCCCTTGCGTAGCGCAAGATTGGTGACATAGCCGTCGGTCGGCGCGCGCACGACCGTCTTGTCGAGATTCCACTGCGCCGACTCGAGCTGGCCGGCGAGCTGGTCGGCTTCGGACTGGCGCTGCTCGACGTCGAAGCCGCGGCCGGCGTCCCGTTCGTAGAGCTGCGTCATCTGGCCGAGGCGCGTCCTGGCGAGCTTGAACTGGGCTTCGATCGCCTTGACCTGCGCGGCGTAAGGCGTCGGGTCGATCTTGAACAGGACGTCGCCGGATTTGAGCGGCACGTTGGCGATAACGGGGACATCCGTCACCTCACCCGCCACGTCGGGCACGATCGAAACCGCGTTGCGCACCACCAGCGCATTGCCCTGCGGTGCGCCCCACCCCATCGGGATCAAGAGCCCGAACAGCAGCAGCACCATGACGATCGCGGGCGAAGCCTTCCAGAACAGGTTGAAGCGCACGATTCCGAAGTGCACCAGCAGGAAGAGCAGCACGAGATAGGTGTTGAAGATCGCGACGCCCATCACGCATCCCCTGCCTTGCGCGCGGGCACGTCGAGATAGGCCCAGATGAAGGCGATCGGCCACAGCGCGAAACCGAAGAACAGCGTGATCCAGCCGGCGACCGTCACGGCCTGCGCATGCGGATGGTTGCGCGATTTCGCGATGTGTCCGGGCAGCCATCCGGCGATGCAGACCACCGCGATCGCGCTGGCGATCAGGATCACCAGCACGATCCAGGCGAAGATGTCGTAACCGCTCATGACGGTTGCCTCGTTGTCAGCGGAGCGCCGCCGTCACTGGCAGTAATCCCAGAAGCCCTGGGTACGGGACGGATCGGTGTAGTACCAGCACATGCCGGGCGCGGGCGCGGCGCCTGCCCAGGCCGCAGCCGTTGCTGCCGTCACAACGCCGATCGCGGCACCCGGGGCGATCGCACCGCCGCGCGGCCAGCCGTACCAGCCGGGCCGCGCCCAGCCGCCGCGTCCGGGCCACCGCGGTGGTGGACCGTACCGCAACATTGCCGCGAGGGCCCCTGACGACCGTTGTGCCGCGATAGGCGCCCCCCCGCGGCCCGACGGCAGCGCCGCCGCGATGAGCGACGGCTCCACCGCGCGGGCCAACAGCAACGCCGCCGCGGCGGCCGGCTGCACGAACCTCGATAAGGTCCGGTGGTGTGGTGGCCTCATGCTGGATTGCGTTCGGCTGGAGCGGCGCCGCCGATGTCGGCCGCGATGGAATTGATATGCCCCCCGCCAACACCAGAATGCAGCTTACCAGTCGCGCCGTATGAGTATGAGCAGACATTATCGTACCTCCGACTCTTCTGCTTATTGCCCTTCAGCTCCGTCACCGAATTCGTCTGCGTTCCCTCATTGCGATGCTCCACCGCGTTCGAACGCGAACACCGTCTTCCAGTCCTTGGCCATGTCCACGACGGTCCAGCCGCGCTGCACCGCTTCGTCCCAGGCCTTGTCGAGCTTTCCGATTTTGGAGTGCCGGTCGTAGGCGTATTCGCGCGCCGCATCGGTGTGATGGACGATGCCGAGGAAGCGCGCGCCGGGGCCGGCCGCGGTCCATTGCAGCATCTGGTAGTCGCCATCCGAATTACCGAAGGCGAGGATCGGCCAGCGGCCGATGAAGCGGTTGATGCCTACCGGCTTGCCGGGGCCGTCGTCGATGAACTCGACCTTCGGCAGCTTTATCAGGAACGGCTTGCCGTCGGGCCCGATCCTGAACTGCGTGACGCCGGACGAGCCGACCACCTGCTCCGGCGGGATTCCGTAAGCCTTATCCGCCCAGACCCGCATGAACTCGACGCCGCCGCCGGAGACGATGAACGTCTTGAAGCCGTTCGCGCGCAAATAAGCGAGCAGCTCCACCATCGGCTGGTAGACGAGCTCGTTGTAGGGGCGATGAAAGCGCGGGTGCTGCGCCTTGGCGAGCCAGTCGGCCACCGACGTCGCATACGCATCCGTTGTCATGCCACTTTGGGCGGCGACGACCAGCGTCAGCAAGCCCTTCTCGCCTTGCGCAGCGAGTGCCTCCCGATCGCCGGAGAGGAACGCCCTAAACGGCTGCCGCTGCTTCCACTCCGGATGCGCGGCCGCCATCGCCTTGACGCTGTCGAAGCTGAAGGCGAGTTGGAAATAGACCGGCTGCTCGCACCACAGCGTGCCGTCATTGTCGAACACGGCAATACGCTCGGCGGGCGGCACGAAGTCCGGTCCGCCGTCCCTGGTGACCCGCGCGACGAAGGCGGTGATCGACGTCTTGGTCGCGCCGTCATTCCAGGACGGGAGCGGGTCGGTTTGGGCGAACGCACCGGTTTCGGGGACCGCAGTGCCGATGGTCAGGAACGTGATGAGGGCGACAACGGCCCGAAACATTCCAGTCCTCTCGTGAAGCGAAGGTGGATCGAGCCGGCCCGCCCGGGGCGGACCGGCCATCACGAAGGGCCAGTGTCAGCGGCCCTGCGTCTGCTCCAGAATGATCCGGTTCAGATTGGTCCGGACCTTCTCCATGTCGATGCCCTCGACGAGCGCCTTCTTCTGCTTGATGCCGTCCATCATGCTTTCCATGATGTTCGCGGGATTGAAGCTCGGCGGGAAGGAGCGCGGCGGGAAATCCTTGAAGGTCGCGACGAACTGGAAGACGTCATCCATCGCGCCGTAGACCGCACCGACATGATTGATCTGCCAATCCCAGAAGGTGTTGGAGGTGATATCCGCCCGCTCGAACGGGTCCTGCATCAGGTTGAAGATCTTCTGCAGGCGCAGCGTCGTGAACGGCTCGGCCCACACGCCCATCGTGCCTTGCAACCGTTGCTCGGAGAAAACGTACTTCTCGTCGCCCTTGCGCATCGAGACGAGCAGGCCGTCGTCGTCCGAGTAGAAGAAGATCCGGCGAGCACTCTTCGTCCCGTTGTTGTTGGCGGCGCTGCCGCTGACATTGCGCAGGAACGCCGACTGGTCGTAGCCGTCGAGATGGACCTTGTAGTTGATGCCGTTGGCGGTGTAGCCGGCCTTCAGCTTGTTGACGATGTCGGGTTCGCCGGCGATCGCGCACAGGGTCGGAATCCAGTCATTGTGGCTCATCAGCTCGTTGCTGACCGTGCCGGGCTTGACGTTGCCCGGCCAGCGCACCAGGCACGGCACGCGGAAAGCGCCCTCCCAGTTGGTGTTCTTCTCCGAGCGGAACCAGGTCATGGCACCATCGGGCCAGGTGTTCATGTGGGGACCGTTGTCGGTGGAATAGACCACGATGGTGTTGTTCGCGATCCCCATGTCGTCGAGCGCCTTGAGCAGATTGCCGACGATGTCGTCGTGCTCCATCATGCCGTCGATATATTCGCTGTTGCCATGGGTGTAGCGGCCGCGGTGATCGGTGCGCACATGGGTGCGCAGATGCATGCGGGTCGAGTTGAACCAGACGAAGAACGGCTTGCCCGCGGCCTGCTGCCGCTTCATGTAATCGATCGCTGCGGCCGAGGTCTCGTCGTCGATGGTTTCCATGCGCTTCTTGGTGAGCGCGCCGGTATCCTCGATGGTCTGCTTGCCAATCTTGCCGAAGCGCGGATCGACCGTGGGGTCGTCGACATCGGTCGCCTTGCAGCGCAGGACGCCGCGTGGACCGAACTTGGCCCTGTAGGCCGGGTCCTTCGGATAGTCCGGCAGTTCCGGCTCTTCCTCCGCGTTCAGATGGTAGAGGTTGCCGAAGAACTCATCGAATCCATTGACGGTCGGCAATGATTCATTGCGATCGCCGACGTGGTTCTTGCCGAACTGGCCGGTGGCGTAGCCGAGGTTCTTGAGCAGGCCACCTATCGATGGATCCAGCTGGCTCATGCCCATCGGCGCACCGGGAAACCCGACCTTGGTCAGCCCGGTGCGGATGCCGTGCTGGCCGGTAAGGAACGCAGCGCGGCCGGCGGTGCAGGACTGCTCGCCGTAGTAATGCTGCATCTTCAGGCCCTCGCGGGCGATGCGGTCGATGTTCGGGGTCTCGTAGCCCATCAGTCCGTTGGAATAGGCGCTGATATTGGCAATGCCGATATCGTCGCCCCAGATGATCAGGATGTTGGGCTTTCCTCCGGCCGCCGCAGGACTTGCTGCCGGTGCTGGAGATGGCGCGGCCTTCTGCGCTTGCGCCAATGCTTCCGAGGTCAATGTCGCTGCGGCGACGATGGAGGATGTTCCCAACAGGAGGTTTCGACGATTGATCGGCTGGTCAGTTGCGGACTGGTTGTTATTGTTCTCCAACTCGCTGCTCATGCGATACTCCCTACGTTGCAGCAAATCCTTCTTGTTGATCACGGTTGGCGGGAGGCATGCGCACCACACACCTGAATCCAACATGGCTCGTCGAGGTATCGACCGGCTCAGCGTGGCGGGCGGCGGGGCGATAGCGGCGGCAATAGTTCGGCGCGCAAAGATGCGAGCCGCCCTTCAAGACTTTCCGCGGGATTCGTATGTCGGGTTGACATGGATCAAAGCTCGCCTCTTCGCGCCCGCCGCGGGGATTGCGCGGAATGCAGCACGGCTTTGCAGCGTCCGCATGGTGCTTCGACGACCACCAGTCCGAGGTCCACTCCCAGACATTGCCGATCAGGTCGTAGAGGCCGTAGCCGTTGGGCGGAAAGGCCATGACCGGCGAGGTACGCTCGAACCCATCCTCGCCGAGATTCTGGACGGGAAAATTCCCTTGCCAGATATTGGCCATATGCTTGCCGCCCGGCATCAGTGCGTCGCCCCAGGCGAACTCCTCGCCGTCGAGACCGCCGCGCGCGGCGAATTCCCACTCCGCCTCCGTCGGCAGCTCCTTGCCGGCCCAGCGCGCGTAGGCACATGCGTCGCTAAAGGAGACGTGGACGACGGGGTGATCGTCGAGACCCTTGATGTTGCTGCCGGGGCCGTAAGGATGGCGCCAATTGGCGCCGCGCATGAAGGACCACCATTGGCTCCAATCCGTGAGATCGGTGATGCGCGGCAGCGGCGAGAACACCAGCGATCCCGCGTAGAGCATCTCCTTCAGCGCGCCGGGATAGTCCTTGGGGTCGGGGACGATCTGCGCTTCCGTGACATGGCCGGTCGCGTTGACGAATTGCTTGAACTGCCGGTTGGTGACCGGCGTGCGGTCGATCCAGAAGCCGTCGACGCCGACACGATGGCTCGGCGCCTCCTCGGGATAATGATGATCGGATCCCATGCGGAAAGTGCCGCCGGAAATGAAGACCATCTCGCCGGTCTTCACATCATCCGGCAACCACTCGCAGTGACCCGTGCTCGCCCGCAGCATGGTGCAAACTCCGATGCGCGCATTCAACCAGTGCTACGGCGCGGATTTGGCAGCGGCCGACGACGGCAATTTATTGCCCGGCGCATTGGACGCATTGTCCGGTCCCCTATTTTTTTGGCGCTGCGGGAGACGCAGACGCCTCATTGCGTCAGTATCACTTTCCCTTCGGGCGCACGTTCTCGAGCACACGGCAGAACCCACCGTGCGCGCCTGCCATCCGCAGGGCGCATCCGCTTGATATCGCTAAGGTTGCAAACGGTATCCGAAGAATGGTCGGCTGTGATGTGCAGTTTGTGCCAGCACGCCGCCCCGATCGGTGAGGCTTAACGACACATGTCAGAAGTCTCTCAATCCCCAGCGTTGCGTGCGCCCGGCTCGGGTCAAATTCGGCGATCATTTGCCTCAAAACGCGAAGTCAAACTCTCGCTCCCACTTCGCGTTGTGGTGGTATGTTACTGTCACCTGCCCCAGAATTGTCGCGCTTGAGTAACAGGGTACAGCCATGGGGCAGTTCCTTCTGGTCGATTCGCGGAAGCTCGACGGGTTCGAGGGCCTTCATCAGGCCGTGCACGGCTCTCACGTCGATGTCATGCAGCTTGGACGCGGGCGCCTGCGCGGGACACTGTCGCATGTCGGCATCGGCGACTTCTCGCTCAGCATCGGTGCCTTCAACGTCGGCATGCGCACGCAGCGCACCTCCAGCGACAACAAGCTCATCATCGGGATGCTGCTGGCGGCCGAGCAGCGCGTCGCGCACTGGTCGTTCGACATGCAGCTCAACGACGTGCTCGTGATTCCGCCGCTGCTCGAGCATGACGGCGTCTTTCACGGCGCATCCGCTTACGCGGCGATGCGCTTCGACCTCGATGAGGTGACGTCATTGTTCGGCGGGGAAGCGCGTCTGAGCGATCCCGACACGTGGCGCAGCCGCGGTCATTTCCGGGCGGATCTCGTCACCGGCTCGGCGGCCTCGCGCCGTCTCGTCCAGATCATGTCCCATCTGCGCACCCACAAGCTCAGCCTGACGCCGTCGACCGCTGATTTCTGGAAGCGAATGATCGTCGAATGCATGGCGGCCAACGTCATCTCGTCATTGCCGCCCGACGACAGCGGCTGGCTTCCTTCAGCGAGGCGCCTGATCCGCAGGGTCGAGGAATATCTGGACGAGGCCGGATCGCGGCCGGTGCATGTGTCCGAGATCTGCGCCACGTTCGGCGTGTCGCGCCGTACGCTGCATCGCGCGTTTCAGGAGGTGTTCGGGCTCGGGCCGGTCACCTTCCTGCGTCACAAGCGCCTGTGCACCATCCACTCCATCTTGCGGCAGAGCGCGCCAGGCTCGACCACGGTGGCCGCGGTCGCCATGCAGCAGGGTTTTTACGAGCTCGGACGCTTCTCCCAGTATTACTTTACAATGTTTGGGGAGCACCCGTCGCAGACCTTGGGTATATCGCTCCCGTTCGCGGAAGGCAGACGCGCCCAAGCCTAGCTCCGTTCGCGTCCGCAGATGAAGCGGCGAGCGGACATGCCCACGCACAATGATCTCCACCGCGCCGCCTGGCTCAACGTTGGGGACGATCGATGGAGATCTGCGGATCTCTCGCGGCGGCTATTGTCCGGCCCAACCCGCCGTCACGGGCGGCTGAGTCTTGGCCTGCGCCGGCGCCGGCATATTGGTCACACAGCGGCGGGCCGCCTCGATCTCGGCCTCGGTGGCTCCGTGGGATCGCGCCCATGTCTCTGCGGCCGCGGCGGAATATTTGGCAACATAGTACCGCACGACGGTGCAGGAGGCGCGACGAAACAGGCCCGGCTGCGGCTCACCGGCCGTCGCATCAGGCGCAAATGCAAGCAGCGCTGCCGAGAGCGCAAATCCCCGGATCATCATTGAGACTGTCCCCGTTGTGGAACCTGCCCCGCGCCAACGCGAATGGGTAGATTTGTTTCCGGGGGAACGGTATGCCGTCAGGCAAGGCAGAGAGGCGTTCACGGCGCCGGAAGTGCCGCCTTGGCCTGCTGTCGCGTCAGGGCGTTGATGAAGCCGGCGCGCGCGTCGGAATGGCCCTGGCCCCGCGGCTCCAGCACATGGCGCAGCAGGAACAGACCGGTCAGCCGAAAGCCGTCCTGGAGATCCTGCTCGGTGAGTTCGGTCGCGGTCTCGCCGTGACGCAGGAAGGGTGGCAACCGCAGCAGCCGGTCGCGCCACGGCTCGCCGGCGCCGCGCGATACCGCGCCGCCGGATTTGGGCGAGACGTAGATCAGATCCGTGGTCTCCCCCGTCACCGCACAATTCTCCAGCGCGAGCCCGAAGCCGAGCTCGGCGAGCATCGCCAGCTCGAAATGGATGAGATGCACGGCGGCGCTGCCGATGTCGTCGAAATCGTCGAGCGAATGTTCGAGCAGCGAAAAGATCGCCTCGTGCGGGTCGCGCTCCGGCAGCAACCGCGCGATCGAAGCGAGATGAGTGACGCCGTAGACGCCATGGGACGATCCCAGCAGCGTCGCCGCACGCAGCTTCAGACCTTCGATCGCATAGGTTCCGAGATGCTCGTCGAGCCGCGCCCGCCACACCGCGCTGACGCTGTTGCCCGGCTGCAGCAGCGGCCGCAGCCGCGAGCTGGCCCCGCCGCGGACAAGACCGAGGTGCCGGCCATGCGCGCGCGTCAGGAGCTCGACGATCGCACTGGATTCGCCATGCCGCCGCACACCCAGCACGATGCCTTCGTCGGTCCATTCCATGGGAGGAAGTCTAGCGCATTCCGAGAGGCCGTAGGGTCGGCAAAGCGAAGCGTGCCCACCAATTTGATCCATCGCGATCGCGGTGGGCACGGCGCGCAAGAGCGCGCCTTTGCCCACCCTACGGCACCGCGTTAAATCTCACGCGTTGAACCAGCCCTGGGCGTCGCCGGTGAAGGAGAAATACAGGCCCAATGATGTCAGCACGCAGGAGACGATCTCGATGGCGCTGTCGAGCTCCATGCCCTTCTCGCCGATGATCTGGCCGAGCGAGATCACCGACAGCACGAGGGCTGCCGCCAGCACCCAGCGCGGCCAGTTCTTACGCCAATGCGCGGCCAGCCAGACGAAATAGACCAGCAGCAGGATCATCCCGCCGGCGAGCAGCGTCGCCGTCATGATCATCTGCTCGGTCATCTCGGCATTGGGCGTGCGGTCCTGCACCGCGACCGACAAGGCATCCAGCATCAACGAGGCATAGAGCAGCGCTTCGAAGCGCCGGACATTGCTGGGTACGCTCATCGGTGACCGATCTTTTCTTGGTTATTCTTTGGGGAAGTCCAGGCCCATCTCGCGGTAGCGATCGGGATCATCGCCCCAGTTCTCGCGCACCTTGACGAACAGGAACAGATGCACCGGGACGTCCAGGATCTGCATCAGCTCTTTCCGCGAGTCCGCGCCGATCGACTTGATGGTGGCGCCGCCCTTGCCGAGCACGATCTTGCGCTGGCTTTCACGCTCGACGAAAATCGTCTGCTCGATCCGCACCGACTTGTCCTTGCGCTCCTCCCACTTGTCGGTCTCGACCGTGGACTGGTAGGGCAATTCCTGGTGCAGCTTCTGATAGATCTTTTCGCGCGTGATCTCGGCCGCCAGCTGCCGCATCGGCGCGTCCGACATCTGGTCCTCGGGGTAGAGGTACGGACCCGGCGGCACCATCTCGGCCAGCGTCGTGCGGATATCGTCGACGCCGTCGCCCGAGATCGCAGCGATCATGAAGGTCCTTGCGAACTTCATGCGCTCATTGGCGGCCTGCGCCAGCGCCAGCAGCTTCTCGCGCTGGACCAGGTCGACCTTGTTGATGACAAGGATCTTCTCGTGATTGACGCTGGCGGCCTTGGTGAGGATCGCCTCGGCCTCTTCGTCAATCCCGGTCTTGGCATCGAGCAGCACGCAGACGAGGTCGGCGTCATGCGCCCCGCTCCAGGCTGTCGAGACCATGGCGCGATCGAGCCGGCGCTTGGGTAAGAAAATGCCGGGCGTGTCGACCAGGATGATCTGCGCGTTGTTCTCGATGACGATGCCGCGGATCAGCGCGCGCGTGGTCTGCACCTTGCGCGAGACGATCGTGACCTTGGCGCCGACCAGTGCATTGACCAGCGTGGACTTGCCGACATTGGGCGCGCCGATCAGCGCGACGAAGCCGCAGCGCGTCGCGGCGGGTGCCTCACCGCTTGATTCAGCCGTCATTGCCGCCGCCAACGCCTTCACGTTCGATCATCACCGAGGCCGCCACCTTCTCCGCCGCGCGCTTGCTGCCGCCGACACCTTCCGCCGGCGCCAGTCCCGGCAGGTCCACCGCGACGCGGAACTGCGGATCGTGGTGCGGGCCGGTGCGCTCGACCTCGCGGTAAACCGGCGTCGGCAATCCCTTCCCCTGCGCCCATTCCTGCAGCACGGTCTTGGGATCGCGCAACGGACGCCGCGGCTTGTGCATGCGCTCGGTCCAATTGCGCTTGACGAACTCATCCGCCGCCGCATGGCCGCCGTCCAGGAAGATGGCGCCGATCACGGCCTCGCAGATGTCGCCGAGGATGGATTTGCGCAGGCGGGCATCGGCGCTGGAGCCGACCGAGCCGAGCTTGATGTCGTCGAGCAGACCGAGCGACTTGGCGACGTCGGCGCAGCTCTCCTTGCGCACGAGCTCGGCAAGGCGCTTGGACAGCTCGCCCTCATCGGCGTTCGGGTAGGCGTGATAGAGCATGTCGGAGACGACGAGCCCGAGCACGTGATCGCCGAGGAATTCCAGCCGCTGATAGCTGTCGCCGCGTTTACGGCCGGACTTCAGCGCCGAGACATGCGTGATCGCCTGCATCAGCAGGTTGGGATCGGCAAAGCTGTGCCCGATGCGCGCTTCGAGCGCGGCATTTGCGTCCGCCGCCTTGGCCTTGCTGCCCCGCGCCCGCTTCTTCTTCGCAGGTGTCTTTGTTGCAGCTTCGCTCTCAGGAGCGGCTTGCGCCTCGATCGATTGGGTTGCGATATCCTTGGCTTCGTCTTTCATCGGACGATTTTGAAGAAGCGATTCCAGCGCACCGACCACGGCCAGCGCCAGAACATCCAGGCATGCTCGCCTTCGCCGATGGAGAAGAAGATCATCTGGGCGCGACCGATCAGATTTTCCTGCGGCACATAACCAACCTGGCCGAGGAAGCGGCTGTCGGTGGAGTTGTCGCGGTTGTCACCCATCATGAAGAAATGGCCGGCCGGCACCGTGTAGACGTTGGTGGTGTCCATGTAGCCGTTGTCGGCGCAATCCAGCGTCTCGTAGGACACGCCGTTCGGCAGCGTCTCTTTCCAGCGCTTCACCCGCGAGATCGCGCCGCTTTCGGCGCCGCAGGGGTCCTCGCCGACATACTCGCTCATGCGCTGCCGCTCGACCGGCGTGTCGTTGATGTAGAGCAGCCCGTCGCGCATCTGGATGCGGTCGCCCGGCAGCCCGATCACGCGCTTGATATAGTCGGTCGAGTCGTCCTTGGGCAGACGAAACACGACGATGTCGCCGCGGTTCGGGTCCGAGCCCCAGATCCGCCCCGAGAACAGCGGCGGCGAGAACGGGATCGAGTAGTGGCTGTAGCCGTAAGAGTATTTCGAGACGAACAGATAGTCGCCGACCAGCAGTGTCGCCTTCATCGAGCCGGACGGGATGTTGAACGGCTGGAACAGGAAGGTGCGGATTACCAGCGCGATCAGGAGAGCGTGGATCACGACCCGGATCGTCTCGCCGACGCCGCTCTCAGTTTTCGTTCCCGAAGTCACGCTCATTGCTCTCTCAATTCCGGCCGGCGATCACAGAACGCCCTCCTCCCGCGAACGGCCCACCGGCTCGCGGCTCAAGGAGTTTGTCCTGATTCTGATAGTGAGGGCCAATTCCGGCGTAAAGCCGAATTCGCCCAGCCTGATTTGCGTCCGCGGACTTTTAGACGGTTGTCGCAAGCCACGCAATCAAGGATCGCATCAAAAACCTGTAAACCATTGATTTTCAATACAAATTATAAAACGACCATCAAACCCTCAGGGCTTGGCCAGCGGGACGGCGGAAATGATCACGAAGGCCTGCGCCAACGGCCAGTCATCGGTGATCGACAGGTCGATCTGGGCCTCATATCCCTCCGGCGTCATGGCCTGGAGCCGGGCCAGCGCCCCCCCGGTCAGCCGCATCGACGGCCGGCCCCCGGGCAGGTTGACCACCCCCATGTCGCGCCACCAGACGCCCTGCCTGATGCCGGTGCCGAGCGCCTTGGAGCAGGCCTCCTTGGCGGCAAAGCGCTTGGCGTAGGTCGCGACCACCATCCGCTCGTTCTTGGCCCGCCGCTCCGCCTTGGCGCGCTCGGCCGGCGTGAAGATGCGGTCCAGGAAGCGCTCGCCGTGGCGCTCCATCACCTTGCCGACGCGGGTGATGTCGATCAGGTCTGAACCGATGCCGATGATCATGCCCGGCTCCGGCCGCGGTCCATCGCCGCGCGCATGCTGCGGACGGTCTCGGCAAGACCCACGAACAGCGCCTCGCCGATCATGTAGTAGCCGATGTTCAGTTCCATGATCTCGGGCAGGCCTGCGATCTTCTCCGCCGTGGCGTAGTCGAGCCCGTGGCCGGCATGAACTTCCAGCCCCGCGGCCTTCGCCAGCTTCACGCCTGCAACGATCCGCTTCCACTCGGCCTCGGCCTTGTCGGTGTGGCCGTCGACCACCGCGTCGCACCAGGCGCCGGTGTGGATCTCGATCACGGGCGCACGCAGCCGCGCCGCCATCTCGATCTGCGCAGGGTCCGCGGCGATGAACAACGAGACCCGGATACCGGCATCGTTCAGCCGCGCGATGTGGGGCGCGAGGGCATTGTGCTGGCCGACCACGTCGAGCCCGCCTTCGGTCGTCACCTCCTGACGGCGCTCCGGCACCAGGCACACCGCATGCGGCTTGGTCGCGAGCGAGATCCGCATCATGTCGTCGGTCGCCGCCATCTCGAAATTGAGCGGCTTGGAGATTTCGGCCTTCAGCCGCGCCATGTCCTCGTCGCGGATGTGCCGGCGGTCCTCGCGCAAATGGGCGGTGATGCCGTCGGCGCCGGCCTCGATCGCCAGCAGCGCGGCGCGCACCGGATCGGGATGGCGGCCACCGCGTGCGTTACGGACGGTTGCGACATGGTCGATATTGACGCCGAGGCGGAGCGGAGAAGCGGGCATTTCAGGACTCACGAAATCGGAGAGACAGACGACTACGATAGACGCCTATCCATTAACACGTTCGACTTTGGCGACGACCGCCTTGGCGCGCAACTGGGCCAGGATCGCGCTCAAATGCTTCAGATCATAGACCTCGAGGTCGATCGTCGTCTCGGTGAAGTCCGGCGAGCGGCGCTGCATGCTGATATTGTCGATGTTGCCGTCGTGCTCGGCGATCACGGTGGCGATCTGCGCCAGCGCGCCGGGCTCGTTGACGTTCTCGACCTTGATGCGTGCCGGGAAGCGCTGCGGCGCGGAGTCCTCGATGTCCCAGCGGACGTCGAGCCAGCGCTCCGGCTCCTCCTCGAAATCCTTCAGCGCCGGCGCCTGGATCGGATAGATCGTGATCCCCTCGCCCGGCGTGACGATGCCGACGATGCGGTCGCCAGGCACGGCGCCGCCATTCGGGGCGAACTTTACCGGCAGGTCGGCATTGTTGCCACCGATGGGAATCGCAACCGGGCTGCGCGACGGCTCCGGCGCCTTCTCCTTGAGCTTGGCGGCAAGCCCCTTCTTGACGCCGTAGCGCGCGATACGCTCTTCCTTGTAGTCGGGATACATCGCACGCGCGACGTGGGAGGCCTTGATCTCGCCGCGCCCCACAGCCGCCATGACGTCCTCGATCGAGGTGCGCGCGAGCCGCGGCAGCGCGCCCTTGAGCTTGTCGTCGGCGTATTCGATCTTGGCGCGCTCGAACAGGCGCTCGACGATGCGCCGGCCGAGGCCGACATATTGGTCGCGCACCGCGGTGCGCGTGGCGCGGCGGATCGCGGCGCGCGCCTTGCCGGTGACCGCGAGCGTCTCCCAGGCCGACGGCGGCGCCGATTGCGCCTCCGAGGTCAGCACCTCGACCTCGTCGCCGTTCTGCAGCTCCGAGGACAGCGGCGCGAACTTGCCGTTGATCTTGCAGCCGACGGCACTGTTGCCGACGTCGGTATGCACCGCATAGGCAAAGTCGATCACGTTGGCATGGCGCGGCAGCGCGATCAGCTTGCCCTTCGGGGTGAAGCAGAACACCTGGTCGTGGAACAGCTCGAGCTTGGTGTGCTCGAGGAATTCTTCCGGGTTCGCGCTCTCCGAGAGGATGCCGATGGTGTGGCGCAGCCAGGCGAACGCGTTGGACTCGCGCTTGAGGAATTCGGTCGGTGAGCCGACGCCTTCCTTGTAGAACACGTGCGCAGCGATGCCGCGCTCGGCGATCTGATCCATCGCCTCGGTGCGGATCTGCAGCTCGACACGCTGGTTGCCGGGACCGATCACCGTGGTGTGGATCGAGCGGTAGTCGTTCTGCTTCGGCGTCGAGATGTAGTCCTTGAAGCGCCCCGGCACGACCGGCCAGGTGGTGTGGACGATGCCGAGCGCGCGGTAGCAGGCCTCGATGTCGTTGACGACGACGCGGAAGCCGAAGATGTCGGACAGCTGCTCGAAGCCGACCGACTTGCGCTCCATCTTGGTCCAGATCGAAAACGGCTTCTTGCGGCGGCCATAGACCCGCGCGCCCAGGCCGCGGTGGCGCAGATTGTTGGAGAGCTGGTCCTCGATCTCGCCGATCAGATTGCGGTTGCGCTCGGCGAGCGCATCGAGGCGCTGCATCACCACCGAATAGGCTTCGGGATCGAGGGTGCGGAAGGACAAATCCTCCAGCTCCTCGCGCATCTGCTGCATGCCCATGCGCCCGGCCAGCGGCGCGTAGATGTCGAGCGTCTCCTCGGCGATGCGGCGGCGCGATTCGGTCGGCACGAAGTCGAGCGTGCGCATGTTGTGCAGGCGGTCGGCGAGCTTGACCAGCAGCACGCGGACATCGTCGGCAATGGCCAGCAACAATTTGCGCAGGTTCTCGGCCTGCTTGGCCTCGCGCGACACCAGCTCCAGCCGCTTCAGCTTGGTCAGGCCCTCGACCAGCGCGCCGATCTCGGAGCCGAAGATCTGGTCGATCTCGGCCCGCGTCGCCTCGGTGTCCTCGATCGTGTCGTGCAGTAGCGCGGCCACGATGGTGGCGTCGTCGAGCTTGAGGTCAGTGAGAATCGCCGCCACTTCGAGCGGGTGCGAGAAGTACGGATCGCCCGAGGCGCGCGTCTGCGAGCCGTGCGCCTTCATGGCGTAGACATAGGCGCGATTCAGCAGGTCTTCGTTGGTGTTGGGATTGTAGGACCGGACGCGCTCGACGAGGTCATATTGCCGCATCATACGCGCGCGCGGCTTGGCCGGACGGGTTACCGGCGCAGTCGGGGCCACGGCAACCGATTCGGTTGCGGCCAGCATCTGCGTTGATCTCCGGCGCCGATACACCATGCCATTCCTGCCTTCAAACGGACCACCAGTCGGTCCGTTGTATACATCTTAGCGCCGATCGCGCGTGCGTCCGATCAATTCGATGACAGGTGCACGCAGCGAAGCGGCAACGCTATGGTAACCACGAAAACGCCAACAAAAGCAAAGGCCCGAACGCGGGTTCGGGCCTTTGATAAGATCACAAGAAGTCGACGACTGCGATGGACGATTTTTACTCGTCTTCCTCGGGCTGCTCTTCCGGCGGCGCGAGGCCCTCGAGACCCTTCAGGAGCTCCTCTTCGGTCATGCGCTCGACGGCAACTTCGGTATCGTCCGCATCGACGCTGGCGCCGGCGGAACCGATCAGCGGCACGGTGTCGGGCTCGGGCTCGTCCACCTCGACGAACTTCTGGAGCGAGTGCACCAGCTCCTCGCGGAGGTCCTCCGGCGAGATGGTCGTGTCAGCAATTTCACGCAAAGACACAACAGGGTTCTTGTCGTTATCGCGGTCAACCGTTAGTTGTGAACCGGACGAAATCATGCGGGCACGGTGGGCGGCCAGCAGGACCAGGTCAAACCGGTTGTCGACCTTGTCGATACAATCTTCTACGGTGACGCGAGCCATGGACTGTCGCTCCGTTGTGGGTGGGACGAAATATGTGGATGATTGGGGCTAGTTATAGGGGCCGGGGCGGTTTCGCAAGGCTAATTTGTGATTTGGCCTCGCCAAACGGCTCTGCTACCTCCACATTGGGGCTGGGATGGGTGGTTTCCCGGGGGGCCATTGTGGCCGCGGCCGGGTGTATGCAGGTCCGCCATAACTATACCTTGATTGCCCCGACTTCTCCGGATTTGCGGTTTCGACGGGCTTCGGCGGCAATTTAGGACTGCGCGGCTTGCTATGGCCGTGCCAACAATAAACGATCAATCACGACCACTACGCGAGCAAACTGAATGTCACCTTCTCCTACCAACAAGATCGCGCTCTTCATCGACGGGGCCAATCTCTACGCGACGGCGAAAACTCTGGGCTTCGATATCGATTACAAGCGCCTGCTGAAGGAGTTTCAGAGCCGCGGGACCCTGCTCCGGGCGTTCTACTACACCGCCATCATCGAGGATCAGGAATACTCCTCGATCCGCCCGCTGATCGACTGGCTGGACTACAACGGCTACACCGTCGTCACCAAGGCGACCAAGGAGTTCATCGACGCCTCCGGCCGCCGCAAGGTCAAGGGCAATATGGACATCGAGCTCGCCGTGGACGCCATGGAGCTCGCCGAGCACATCGACCAGATGGTGCTGTTCTCCGGTGACGGCGACTTCCGCTCCCTGGTCGAGGCCGTCCAGCGCCGCGGCGTCCGGGTGACCGTGGTCTCCACCATCGCCAGCCAGCCGCCGATGATCGCCGACGAGCTGCGCCGCCAGGCCGACGTCTTCACCGATCTCGTCGAGCTGCAGTCCAAGCTCGGCCGCGACCCCTCCGAACGCCCCGCCCCGCGTGACCGCGGCGAGCGTGGCGAGGGACGCCATCACGCTCCGCAGTTCCTCCAGCGCGCAACCACGATGGCGCCGAGGGGCGATGACGACTTCGAGGAGTGAGGCGGCCCGGTCAAGCCACCCGGCCCCCACTCTCGTTCCCGACCGTGACTGTCCGCTCTGTCCGCGCCTGGTCGCCTTTCGCGAGGCGAACCGCGCGCGCGAGCCGCTATGGCATAATGCTCCGGTCGCCCCCTTCGGCGATATCAAGGCGCGGCTGCTGATCGTCGGCCTTGCGCCCGGCATGCAGGGCGCCAACCGCACCGGCCGCCCCTTCACCGGCGACTATGCCGGCGACCTGCTCTACGCCACGCTGCTCGAATACGGCTTCGCCAAGGGTAGCTATCAGGCGCGGCCCGACGACGGCCTGAAGCTGGTCGACTGCCGCATCGCCAATGCCGTGCATTGCGTTCCACCACAGAACAAGCCGCTGCCGGTCGAGATCAACACCTGTCGCCAGTTCCTCGTCGCCAATCTCGAGACGATGCCAAAGCTGCGCGCGATCATTGCGCTCGGGCGGATTGCGCATGACAGCGTGCTCAAGCCGCTGAAGCTGAAGGCCTCGCAAGCCCCCTTCGGCCACGGCGCAGTGCATCAGGCCGGCCCGTTCAAGCTCTACGACAGCTATCATTGCTCACGCTACAACACGAACACCGGCGTGCTGACGCCGGACATGTTCCGCTCGGTGTTCGCGAAGGTGAAGGCCGATCTCGACTAGGCTTTGGCTGGATTGGCCTTGAGCCAGTCGAGCACGTCGCCGGCGTTCCGATCGGGCGGGAACACCGGATAGAACACCTGCGTGATCCTGGCGTTGTCGACGATCAGCGCGAGGCGCTTGATCAGCGTGAGGCCCGCGACCTCCATGGTCGGCAGATTGAGGGCGCGCGTGAGCGCCAGCTTCTCGTCCGACAGCACCGGGAACGGCAAATGCAGCCGCGAGGCCATCTCCGTCTGGTATTCGTTGCTCTGGGTCGAGAGACCAAACACCTGCGAAGCACCGGCCGCCTTCAGCTCGGCGAACAGATCCCGAAACGCGCAGGTCTGCGGCGTGCCCCCCCGTGCGCCCGGGATCATGTCCCAGTCGTCGACCAGCGAGATCTTTCCGGGCTCGCCGGTGCGAGGATAGGCGAACACCACGGTGCGGCCCGGGAGCGCCGACAGATCGACCGAGGTGTCATCGGTCGCGAGCAGGCTGATCGCAGGCAGCGTCAGGCCTTTCAGATGCGCAGCGCCGCCATCGTCAGCGGGTGCGGGGATCTGGCTCCAATCGACCTCGAACAGGTTCTTCTGATTCATCTCGCTATCCCCTTGCCCGCAGCAGGCGGCCCTTCTCGCGACTCCAGTCGCGCTTCTTCTCGGACTCGCGCTTATCGTGCAGCTTCTTGCCCTTCGCAACCGCGAGCTGCAGCTTGGCCCGGCCACGCTCATTGAAATAGAGCTTGAGCGGGATCAGTGTCATGCCCTCGCGGTCGACCGCGCCCATCAGCTTGTTGATCTGGCGGCGATGCAGCAGCAGCTTTCGCGGCCGCTTGGGCTCGTGATTGAAGCGGTTGCCCTGGAGATATTCGGGAATGGTGGCGTTGATCAGCCAGATCTCGCCGTCCTTGGAGTCGGCGTAAGATTCCGCGATCGTGCTCTTGCCGGTGCGGATCGACTTCACCTCGGTGCCGGTCAGCGCAATGCCCGCCTCGATCGTATCCTCGATCGCATAGTTGAAGCGGGCCTTGCGATTTTCCGCCATGACCTTGATCGGACGTTCGTTCTTATCGGCCATGACCTACAAAACCTGGACAACAAACCTGATCGAGTTGCGCGGCAAAGCTAACAGTTTGGATGAAGCGCGCGCGTCACTTCTTGAGGAGATCGCGGATCTCGGTCAGCAGCACGACCTCCTCCGACGGCTTAGCCGGCTCCGCGGGCTTGGTCTCTTCCTTGCGCTTCAAGGTGTTCATGGCGCGGATCACCAGGAACAGCACGAAGGCGACGATGATGAAGTTGATCGTTAGCGTCAGGAAGCTGCCGTAAGCAAGCACTGCGCCTTGCTTTTTCGCATCCGCTAAGTTGGTGGCGGTCACCGCCTTCGACAAGGGGACGTAGTAGTTCGAGAAGTCGAGGCCGCCGGTCGCAGCGCCGATGATCGGCATGATGATGTCGCCGACCAGCGACGTGACGATGGCGCCGAAGGCCGCGCCGATGATGACGCCGACCGCGAGATCGACGACATTGCCCTTCATGGCGAATTCCCGAAACTCCTTGAGCATCCGCGTGCCCTTTTCCTCGACGCTCATGAACGGCTCCCCGGTCGGCTAACCCATCAGTTGATCAGCCCAGCGTGCACCATCGCGCTGCGCACGGCAGCGCGGGTCGGCTCGGAGACCGGAACCATCGGCAACCGCAGCGTCTCGTCGAGCTTGCCGATCAGCGACATCGCGTACTTGATCGGCGCCGGATTGCTTTCGATGAAGAGGTTGTTGTGCAGCGGCATCAGCTTGTCGTGGATCGCGAGCGCCGCCTTGGTGTCGCCCTTCGCCCACGCGGCCTGGAACTCTGAACACAGGCGCGGCGCGACGTTCGAGGTCACCGAGATGCAGCCGTGGCCGCCATGCGCCATGTAGCCGAGAATGGTGGCGTCCTCGCCGGAGAGCTGGTTGAAGTCCTCGCCCATCGCGGCGCGCTGCTGCGACACGCGCACCATGCTGGCGGTGGCGTCCTTGACGCCGGCGATGTTCTTCAGCTCCCACAGCCGCTTCATGGTGTCGACCGACATGTCGATCACCGAGCGCGGCGGGATGTTGTAGATGATGATCGGAATGCCGATCGCATCGTTGATCGCCTTGAAGTGCTGATACATGCCTTCCTGGGTCGGCTTGTTGTAGTACGGCGTCACGACCAGCACGGCATCCGCGCCCGCCTTCTCGGCGTGCTGGGAGAGCTCGACTGCTTCCTTGGTCGAGTTGGAGCCGGCACCGGCGATCACGGGCACGCGGCCCTTGGCTTCAGCGATGCACCATTCGACGACCTTCTTGTGCTCGTCATGGCTGAGCGTCGGGCTCTCGCCGGTGGTGCCGACCGGGACCAGGCCGTTGGTGCCCTCCGAGATCTGCCAGTTGACGAGCGAGCGGAACGCCGCCTCGTCCAGCGAGCCGTTCTTGAACGGCGTGACCAAGGCGGTGAACGAACCCCGGAATTTCGTCTTGGCTGCCATGGACTTCCTCCGTACGCGGCAATCTTGCGAGCAAGCCCCATACATATCGGGTCTATCCCGCCGGTAAAAGGGCCGCTGCCGCGTGACGCACCGTTTAGGCCGCGATTTTGCCGCGGTGCTGGTGCAAACCCGCCCGAGGTAAGCCGCTGTTGGTATTTTGTCCGCATATTCAATCAAATACAGCCAGATCCTGTACAGCTAGGTCTTGAGCCAATTCACTGATTCGGGGCGACGAAACGCCGTGACCTCCTCTCCTCGTGCCGCCTGGCGATCCGCGGGTCTGGTTGTAAGCCTGATGGCAGGGCTGTCGGTCGGCTGCGCCGCGCTGGCCAAGTCAAACGACAAGTCCAACGAGACGCCTGCGGACAGCGCCACGGCGAAACCTGCGGCCAAAGACGCCGCGAAGGCCAAAGACACAGCCAAGGGAACCGGCAAGGACGCCACGAAGGGCGCGAGCAAGGGGGCGGCTGGCGCCTCCGCCAAGGATGCCGCGAACAAGGATGCCGCGAAGAAGCCGGCCAAGGACGCCGGCAAGGATGCTGGTAAGGACGCAGGCAAGAGCGCTGGCAAGGAACCCGGGAAGGATAAACCCAAGGACAAGCCCAAGCCTGCGGCCGCCGCGCCGAAACCGCAACCGGCCGTCAATGGCGCGTCGCCCAAGGCCGCGCCCGCCCCGGCCGTGACGGCCACGGTCAGGCCGACCGCCTCGGCGCCCGCCGCCAAACCGATCCCCGCGCCCGTGCTGGCGCCGGCGACGCGCCAGCACGCCGCGCCGCGCAAGCCGGTCACGCCCGCTGCGGTCGCCGCGACCTCGTCGACGTCGCAGGCCGACAAGGACACGCTGGAGACCGTCATCGAGCTCGTGCGCAAGCGCAAGTCGGGCGATGCCACCAATTACGCCGCCTCGATCTCGGATCCGGTCGCGCGCAAGCTTGCGGAATGGATCATCCTGCGCAGCGAGGACAATGGGGCCACCGTCGAGCGCTATCGCGCCTTCCTCTCCGCAAATCCGAGCTGGCCGTCGCAGACCTTCCTGCGCCGCCGCCTCGAGGCGGCGATGTGGGACGACAGGCGCGACGACAGCGTCGCCTGGTCCTGGTTCGAGAGCGAATCCCCGGTGTCCGCCAAGGGCCGCTTCACGCTCGCCAAGGCGATGCTGGCGCGCGGCGATCGCGCCAATGCCGAACGGCTGGTGCGCGAGGCCTGGCGCAGCGATCCGATGTCGGAAGACACCGAGAACAATGCGCTCGACCAGTTCGGCGCCCTGCTCACGCCGGGCGACCAGAAGGCGCGGATGGACACGCTGCTCTACGGCAGCGAGAACGAAGCGGCGTTGCGCGCCGCAAAGCGCCTCGGCGCCGGCTATGTCGCGCTCGCCAAGGCCCGCATCGCGTCCGTCAAGAAAGCACCGAACGCGCGCGCGCTGATCGAGGCGGTGCCGCGCGAGCTGCACAACGATCCCGGCTTCATCTTCAGCAAGATCCAGCTGCTCCGCCGCGAGGAGAAGTTTGCCGAAGCTGCGCAACTGATGCTGGCCGCGCCGAAGGATCCGAACCGGCTCTACAATCTCGACGAATGGTGGATCGAGCGGCGCCTGCTGGCGCGCAAGATGATCGACACCGAAGAATTCCGCAGCGCCTATCTGATCGCGCGCGACGCGGCGCTGCCTTCGCGCGACATCTACAAGACCGAGCAGGAGTTCACCGCGGGCTGGATCGCGCTGCGCTTCCTCAACGATCCGGCCACCGCCGCCCAGCATTTCGCCCGCATCGGCGTCGGCAGCGTCAATCCGACCACGCTGGCGCGCGCCGGCTATTGGCAGGGCCGCGCGGCGGAAGCCTCAGGCCGCCAGCAGGAGGCGCGCAACGCCTACGCGCGCGCCGCCGAGCAATCCACCAGCTATTACGGCCAGCTCGCGCGCGCAAAACTCGGCCTGCCGCAGATCGAGCTCAACAGCCAGCCGCGCGGCCGCGGCGCCGAACGGCTCGAGATCGTGCGCGCCGCGCAACTGCTCTACGAGCTCGACGAGCGCGAAATGGCGATACCGCTGCTGGCTGACATGGGCGAGAACGGCGATCCCGAAGCGCTCGTGGGCCTCGGCGAGCTGACCCAGCGCTACAGCGATGCGCGCGGCATGCTGCTGCTCGGCAAGGCCGCGCTCAACCGCGGCCTGCCGTTCGATTTCTATGCCTATCCCGTCAATGGCATTCCGCAGTTCACGCCGATCGGCCCCGAGGTCGAGCGCAGCATCGTCTACGCCATTGCGCGGCAGGAGAGCGCGTTCAATCCCTCGGTGGTCTCGCCGGCGCAGGCCTACGGGCTGATGCAGGTGACGCCGGATGCGGCGCGCTACGTCTGCAAGCGGCATGGCGCGACTTACGATCTGTCGCGGCTGAAGAACGATTCGGTCTACAACGCCACGCTCGGCTCGGCCGAGCTCGGCGGGCTGCTCGAGGATTATCGCGGCTCCTACATCATGACCTTCGCCGCCTACAATGCCGGCCGCGGCAGCGTGAAGAAGTGGGTCGACCGCTACGGCGATCCGCGCGACCCCAAGGTCGACGCGGTCGACTGGGTCGAGCTGATTCCGTTCTCCGAGACGCGCAACTACGTGCAGCGGATCATGGAGAACCTGCAGGTCTACCGCGCCCGCTTCGGCGGCGGCACGCGGTTACAGATCGAAGCTGATCTGCGCCGCGGCGCCGGCAGCGTCGAGTAACTGCCCTCTTCCCACAGCGGACCCCCGCCTCCTCAATCAGCGCAACGTCCTCAACTTCAAGACATTCTACGAGTGCCAGACCAACAGAATGGAATGAGGCTGGACGAGCGTTGAGAGCTCTTACTACTGCCGGGCCATCGACCTGAAATAAGGACAGTCTCGACGGGGACTGCAGGAGGCCGCCTCAGTTGGCGGCCTCATTCGTTTCAAGGCCACTCGAGCCGGGAGCCACCGGGAGCGCCTCCGCGCCTCATGCCTGGCGTCACCGCCTGCCCGTCGCAGTCGCCAGAGACAACACCACGCACACGAAGCGCAAAAGAAAAGCCCCGGCGGTTTCCCGCCGGGGCTTCTGTCAGGTCGTTAGACCAAACTTACCAGTTGCGCTGAGCGCGGAGGAGCAGAACGAGCGAGTTCTGGTCCTTGAGCTCGTAGGTCGCAGCCGGCTTGGCGGGAACAGCGGACAGCCCCGTCGCCACCGTACCTGCGTACTTCTGGTCGACGTTGGTCCAGGCCAAGTCGGCCGAGAACGTCAGGTTCTTGACCGGAGTCCAGCGGGTGATGATACCCACCTGCCCGATGTTGAAGTTGGGGTTACAAGTCGTAACACCAGGTTGCCCGGCGGCGAGCAGCGCGCAGATTGCCCCCGTGCCCAGAGAACCGAACTGAGCCTGAGCGTAGGCCCCGTAGATCGCGGTGTTCCAGTACGGATCCCAGTTGTGGGTGTAAGCACCACGGAAGCCCCAGGTCTTGACCGACTCCTGGTTGCTGCCGGTGGTGTACACGGTGTCCGGAGCGGTGACAGCAGCGAGGCTGCCGTAAGCGCCGGCCAGGCCCGAGCTGCCGAACAGCACGTACGTGCTACCCGCCAGGTTCTGGAAGTTGTAGCGGGTCGCGCCGTCGGTGTAGACGCCCGAAATGTTGATCACGTCACCCGCACCGGTCGGGATGTTCTTGATCGACAAAGCGAGCTGAACCGCCCAACCCCACTTGTCGTCGGGGTGACCGGACGTTTCGGCGGGGCCGTAGTAGCCAACGTGGTTGTCATGCGCAGCGACCGACGCCTGGAAGAGGCCCCAAGCCTGGTCGACACGAACCATAGCGACGAGGTTCGGCGACCGGCTGCCGCCGATGGCATTGCTGCCGACAGCACCGCCGAAAATGCCAGCCGCAGTTGCGCCGGTCAGGTTGATGTTACCAGCCTGCATGTACTGGGTCGGATCTTCCGCCGAGAACGCCGCCGTGATGCCCTGACCGAAGTCAGCGGTGTAGGAGAACTGGTTGATACCAGTGACCGTGCCGCTGCCGCCGACGAGGCCGTCGAAGTTGTTGCCGGGATAGTTGGTCCAGGGCGCGTCGAACTGCGACACGGCCTTACCCATGGTGAAGCCAGCGAACTGGATGAAGGCGTAGTACACGCCGAGCGAACCGCCCGAGGTGTTGCCGTCGGTGGCGTTCACCGAACCGCCGCCCGAGCCGAAGAGAGCCGGAGCAGCTGCACCGACCGGGGTATTGATGCCGATCGTGCCGCTGTACTGGGTCCCACCAGTTGCGCTGCCGGTGCCGACATAGTTGCCGGTGGTCCAGGAGAACACGCCGTCGAAGAAGGTACGGACGACGCCGTACTCGGTCGCGGTGCGCGTGTCGATGTTGAAGTCTTCACGAGCGCGCATCGTGTAGTAGTTCGTCAGACGGTTGCGTGCACCGTTGGCGCCCTGGGTCGAAACGTTCTGGTTCAGGGTGAAGTCCGAGTTGGTGTTCAGCGCGACTTCAGCGCGCAGATAACCACCCAGCTTGATGCAGGTGTCGGTGCCCGGGATGTAGTAGAAACCCGCACCGTACAGGGAGCAGATCTTCACGTATTCGACCGCCTTGGCCTTCACGGGGAGATCGGCTGCCTGCGCTCCGCCAACGGCGATCAGACCCGCCGCTGAACCGAGCAAAAGGCTCTTAACCAACTTCATGTTAAACCTCCAAGTTTGCTCTATAGGGAAGGTTCCGGATCCGCTGGGTGAAACACCCTAAGGTTGGTTCCCTTGTCCCTTAACTCACCGCCTAGTCGCTTCGCGCCTTCGGACACACCCGCTGAACGCGAGGGACTTAAGCGAACCACCTAAAACGGGACGACCTCGGGATGCCCCCCTCCGTCGCTCAGTCACAATTACCGAACGTCCTTGCACACACAACAAGAGAACGCTCCGCAGCGGGCCTAGAAGCTCGTTTTCCGACGGGTGTTGCACAAATAACACGCAGATGTGATCAGCACGCCTTCGCAACATACTGTTTTCATTTACGTTTTCGAGGCGGTTCCGTTCGCCCTCAAAGTTCCTCACATGAGGCAGCACGGAAGGGACATCAATCTGAAGCGGCTTTGACGCGTTCGAATCGTAGAATCGGAAGGAGACTCAAGGAGAAGGCTGGCGCCCTTCCCTTCGCGATTCCGGCCGGTTTCAGCCGCGGTCGCGGAACGAGCCCGGGACGCGTCGCAGACACTCTATATGGATGGCGGGGATGGCCGGCCATCCCCGCCGGCAGCTCCGCTGGCGCGAACTTTTCGAGTTCGAACCTCGACCGGCCCTCCGATGCGCGTCACCCGTTTAATTTTCAAGCGTAATCAGTCGCTTACGTGAAAGGCAACGTTTGGCGCGTGAAACCCAGACCGAACGACATGCACTTGGACGTCCAAACTCAGCGCCCGTTCTCACCGCATTATGGTCTCGCTCTCAAAGCAAACCCGTTTTGCCTGGAAGATCGCTGGGAATATTCGAACAAAAACACGCGCTTCCAAATTGACCGGCCCAAGTAATTAGATGCATAAGGCTCGCACCGGAGAGGTGGCCGAGTGGCTGAAGGCAACGCTTTGCTAAAGCGTCATACGGTCTCAAGCTGTATCGAGGGTTCGAATCCCTCCCTCTCCGCCATCCAGCAGCAGAATCGATAGCTGTTCGCTCTTCACCTGAGCACGACGAGCCAACGGACGCGAAAGCCTGGCGCAAGGATCAGCGCGGCCGAGCTCAACCCGATTCGCATTCTTCTTATATGAGTGTCCGCGCGCCTAGATGCGGGATCGCCATATCCGCCAGTGCGAGGGCGATATCAGCACCGCCTCGCCGGCCCAGACATTGAACCAGACGCCGGCCTTGCGGCGGCATGGAAAGGTCAACGGTAAAATGCCGGTCTTGTGCGGCCGTCCGAGTTCCAGATCGCAATCGTCAGGCGCGATCTGAATCGGCAGCCATTGACTCGCTCCTGAGTCATTCTTGTCGATGTCGCTCATGCCGCACGGGTCTTAAGTGGCGGCAAGACGCAGGAACTTGATTCAGCGCAACCATGCGTACCCGTGAAAACACGGGTGTGGATGCGATTCCCGGCTCAATGCGCGTTCGAACGAGGTGGATACCGGTTCGCGTGGCCAAACGCGTCAAAGCAAGAATCCGGAGCCCCGTTCCGATGTCATCGGAACGGAAATGGCTCAGTGAGCGGAGACCCAGGCCCGCGCGTCGCGCTGCGCGGCCGAGATCTCGGCATCGGACATCTGGCCGGCGACTTCCTGGCGCAGCGCCACGGCGTCCTTGCGGCCCTTCAGGGCGGCGAGGTTGAACCATTTATGCGCGGCGACGAGATCGACGAGGCCGGAGCGGCCGCTCGCCCAATAGATCCCGCGCTCGAACAGGACGTCCGACAGCGCGCTCGCATCGATCGGCGTTGCCGTATCGAGATCAAAAGTACCCTGAAACATAACGCATCCCCTTTTTTCTTATGCCGCCTCGTTCCCCCGAGCGCGGCTCCCGTCCAACTCTGATGTGCGCGATCCTTCTGGACCGTGCGCTGTTCAACTCATCCCCGAAGTCTTTTTGCCCAAGCCGTTTGCCGGCTTGTTGGAGGTGATGATGGCGGGCAAATTTGAATGGCAGTTTAAGTATCGCGATGAAGCAGACGTAAACGCGAGCGCGCGGCGCCTGTGCGCGGAATTCAAGAAGTCCCTGATTTGCAGGCACTTCTGCGATTCGTCAGATTCGGTTTACCTTGGGATTTTGGGACATCGATAACCATCGCGCGCAGTGGCGCGCGTGCTGCGGTTACAATTTGTGGGAGCGGATCGCTCGAAGAGCCCGCATGGCCGCCTCGCGCGGCGACGCCTCGCGGCGATCATGTCGGCCGGCACGGAGATCGCGACTAGGAAATCGGTGGCGCCTCGGCACCGCGCCCGCGCAAACGCCGTCGCAGCAAAACGACAACTTGCCGCAGCCCTCGCCTGCCCCAAAAGGCAGTGCGGCCACGTCAGCGCGGCGACGTCGCGGTCAGATCAGCAATGTGGGGAAAGGGAATGCCGGCAATACCCCGGCCTTAGGGAACGAGGGCGTCGGCGAACACGTCAGGATCAGATTCCACGTTGGCCCGAAGGCCGCTTGTGAAATTGCGGAGCCCCTCGCGGAGAACCGCACCGAACGAAGAAAACTTGTTTCTTCTGCCGGGCCGCCAAAGAGAACGACCCGACCGTTGACCTGATGTCTCGCCGACACCCTCTATCGTCGACCAGAACCTCTAGGGGGTGCTGATGACGTGCCGGCTGCTAGGAGCCGGCAACTTCAGAAGCGAAGTTACTTCTTCTTCGCGACCTTGCGGGTCTTCTTCGCAGTCTTCTTCACTGCGCTCTTCGCCTTCTTTACCTTCTTCGCCTTCTTCGCTTTCTTGGCCATGTTGCCCTCCGATGTGTGAGATGGCTTTAATCGCTGCGCGCATTCGGGGATCGAATGTGCACTCACCCCGAATACACCAACACGACAAAAAAAACATCTTCCCACTTAAGGAAGTGTTGACGACGCGGTGCGCGTGCGCCAGCCGCGCTTGATTTGCGGACGCGCAGAGACACGCGGCGGCGATTGCAAATGCTTCGCGCAGCATCGACGTCGGCAAGCGCAGCGATTGCAAGAAAACCCTATGCAGCAAGTATTATTCTGCGCGCGCACATCGCGCATGATCAGAGCGATGAAGCGCGCTGCAAAGCGCGCGACCGTGCCGCAGAGGCGAGTCGCGGACTCTGAGTCGCGAATTTTGGCAACGAAATTATTTTCATGCTTAACGGCGGAAGCGCTCGTCGGAGCGTGTGCAAGTCGCCGTTTTTTGCGAATCGCGCGACCTGCGATTCGCATGTGCACCGTGACCGGGCGGGATGAAGTTCGCTGTCGGCGATGCGTGCGCGCGTCTCATCTCGACGTCGCGCGAGGTGACGACGTGTGTCCGTCACCTCGTTCGAACGCGTGAAGCTAGATACCGAGCTTGGACTTGAGCAGGTCGTTGACGCTCTGCGGGTTGGCTTTGCCGCCGGACGCCTTCATCACCTGGCCGACGAACCAGCCGAGCGACTGCGGCTTGTCCTTGACCTGCGCGGCTTTGTCGGGATTGGCCGCGATGATGTCGTCGACAACCTTTTCGATCGCCGAAAGATCCGTCACCTGCTTCATGCCGCGGCTTTCGACCAGCGCGCGGGGATCGCCGCCCTCCTGCCAGACGATCTCGAACAGATCCTTGGCGATCTTGCCGCTGATCGTGCCCTCGCCGATCAAGTCGATGATCCCTGAGAGCTGCTCGGCATTGACGGGAGAGTCCGTAATACCCTGGCCTTCCTTGTTGAGACGGCCGAACAGCTCGTTGATCACCCAGTTCGCCGCCATCTTGCCGTCGCGGGCGCGATTGCCGAGCTTGTCGAGCACGGTCTCATAGAACACAGCGCTCTCGCGCTCGGCGACGAGCACGCCCGCGTCATAGCCCGACAGGCCGAAATCGGCGACGAAGCGCGTCTTCTTCTGGTCCGGCAGCTCGGGAAGCTCAGCCTTCAGCTCGTCGACGAAGCCTTGTGAGAACTCGAGCGGCAGCAAGTCGGGATCGGGGAAGTAGCGATAGTCGTGCGCCTCTTCCTTGGACCGCATCGAGCGCGTCTCGCCCTTGTTGGGGTCGTAGAGCCGCGTTTCCTGGTCGATCTGGCCGCCGTCCTCGAGAATTTCGATCTGGCGGCGCGCCTCGTACTCGATCGCCTGGCCGATGAAGTTGATCGAGTTCATGTTCTTGATCTCGCAGCGGGTGCCGAGCGGTGCCCCCGGCTTGCGCACGGAGACGTTCACATCGGCGCGCAGAGACCCCTTCTCCATGTCGCCGTCGCAGGTGCCGAGATAGCGCAGGATCGAGCGCAGCTTGGTCACATAGGCCTTGGCCTGCTCGGCATCGCGGATGTCGGGCTTGGAGACGATTTCCATCAGCGCCACGCCGCAGCGATTGAGGTCGACAAAGGACATCGTCGGCGACTGGTCATGCAGCAATTTGCCTGCATCCTGCTCCAGATGCAGCCGCTCGATACCGATGGTGGCCGTCTTGCCGCCGTCCAGTTCGACGACGACCTCGCCCTCGCCGACGATCGGCGATTTGTACTGGCTGATCTGGTAGCCCTGCGGCGAGTCCGGATAGAAGTAGTTCTTGCGGTCGAACACCGAACGCAGATGGATCTTTGCGTTGAGACCGAGCCCGGTCCGGACAGCCTGCCTGACGCATTCCTCGTTGATCACGGGCAGCATGCCCGGCATCGCGGCATCCACGAGCGACACGTGAGAGTTCGGCTCGCCGCCGAACGTGGTCGACGCGCCCGAGAACAGCTTTGAGTTCGAGGTTACCTGGGCATGGATCTCCATGCCGATGACCATCTCCCAATCGCCGGTGGCGCCTTTGAGAAGCTTGTGCGTGGCCGTGCTCATGTTGTGCTCCCGAGCAGCGCAGCAACGATCCGCTGCCACTCCGCTTCCAATGAATCCTTTGCCGCGACCTGGCCGGCCTGGCGATACCAGTAGCCCGCATTGCCGAGATCGCCTTCGACGCGATGCAGATAGGCGTGCACCCAGGCCGCATCCCGGCCATTGTCGTCCTGAACGATCCTGTGGGCCTGGTCCCAGTCGCCCTTCGCTGCCCACCAGAGACCGGCGAGCGGCGCGTTCAGCTCCGGCGCGGGCGCCGCGCCGTCGAGGCTTGCGATGAAGCCAGCGACATTCACCACCACCTCGCGGGCGTGAAGCGGCCTGCGGCCTGCTCGATCACCTCGCCGAGCGAGAACAGCGTCTCCTCCTCGAACGGACGGCCGATCAGTTGCAGGCCGAGCGGCAGGCCTTGCGCGTCCTTGCCGGCGGGCACCGCGATGCCGGGCAGGCCCGCCATGTTCACGGTCACCGTGAAGATGTCGTTGAGATACATCTCGACGGGGTCGGCGCCGCCCTTCTCGCCGATGCCGAAGGCCGCCGACGGCGTCGCCGGCGTCAGGATCGCGTCGACGCCCTTGGCGAAGCAATCCTCAAAATCCTTCTTGATCAGCGTGCGCACCTTCTGCGCGCGCAGGTAATAGGCGTCGTAATAGCCGGCCGAGAGCACGTAGGTGCCGATCATGACGCGGCGCCGCACCTCCGCGCCAAAGCCTTCGGCGCGGGTGTTCTCGTACTGCTCGATGATGGTCTTGCCCTGCTCGCGCAGGCCGTAGCGGACGCCGTCATAGCGCGCGAGGTTGGACGAGGCCTCCGCGGGCGCCACGATGTAGTAAGCCGGCAGCGCGTATTTGGTGTGCGGCAGCGACACCTCGACGAGCTCGGCGCCGGCCGCCTTCAACCACGCCGCGCCCTCGCTCCAGAGCTTCTCGATCTCGGCCGGCATGCCGTCGAGACGATACTCCTTGGGGATGCCGATCTTCATGCCCTTCACGGACTTGCCGATCGCGGCCTCGTAATCCGGCACGGCAATGTCGACCGAGGTGGTGTCCTTCGGATCGTGGCCGGCCATCGAGCGCAGCAGCATCGCGCTGTCGCGGACGCTGCGCGCGATCGGCCCCGCCTGGTCGAGCGAGGAGGCAAAGGCGACGATGCCCCAGCGCGAGCAGCGGCCATAGGTCGGCTTGATGCCGACGGTCGCGGTGAACGCCGCCGGCTGGCGGATCGAGCCGCCGGTGTCGGTCGCGGTCGCGCCCATGCAGAGCAGCGCCGCCACCGCCGAGGCCGAACCGCCGGACGAGCCGCCCGGCACCAGCGTGGTGTTGCTGCCCTCACGCCGCCAGGGATTGCCGACGGGACCGAAGCACGAGGTCTCGTTGGCCGAGCCCATTGCGAACTCGTCATTGTTGAGCTTGCCGAGCATCACGGCACCGTCGCGCCAGAGCTGCGAGGTGACGGTGGACTCATAGGTCGGCACGAAATTGCCGAGGATCTTCGAGCACGCCGTGGTACGCACGCCCTTGGTCGCGAACAGGTCCTTGATGCCGAGCGGAATGCCGGCGAGCGGGCCTGCGTCGCCCTTGGCGATCTTGGCATCCGCCTCACGCGCCATGCTGCGCGCCTGGTCCGGCGTCTCCATCACGAAGGCATTGAGCACGCGCGCGGCTTCGATCGCGGAAAGATGCGCGTCGGTCAGCTCGAGTGACGTGAAAGTCTTGTCGGCGAGACCCTTGCGGGCCTCGGCGAGCGTCAGCGATGTCAAATCGGTCATTTATTGATCGGGCTGCAGAAGAACGGAGACAGGGTCTTGTCGTTGGCCGGGTCGTCTTTTCTGGCGGCCGCATTGGCGGCGGCCTGGAGCTCGTCGAGCACGGCATTGACGGCGACATTGGGATCGGCAGCCTTGCCCTGCCGCTCCATCTTGTCGAGGTAATTCATGTAGGCCTGATAGGCCTTCTCATCGTCGCAAAGCATGCACATCGGACGGCGTCCTGACTTGAACTACTCAACAACCTTGGGCACCAGGAAGAAGTGACCTTCGGTCGCGGGCGCATTGGCAACGATATCGTCGGCGATCTCGCCGTCATTGACCACGTCTTGCCGCTTCTTCATCTGCATCGGGGTGACCGAGGTCATGGGCTCCACGCCCTCGACATTGACCTCCGAGAGCTGCTCGACAAAGGCGAGCATGGCGTTGAGCTCGCCCTGCAGATGCGGAACCTCGCCCTCGGAAACCGCAATGCGCGCCAGATGCGCGATGCGGCGGACGGTAGCGGCGTCGACGGACATTATATAAGGCCTCTCACGGCAAAACCTATGTGCCGTATAGCAGAGGCCGGTTTTGCGCCGCAACCGGCGCTGGGCGCTATCCGGCCATCTGGCGCAGGCGCGCCAAGGCCGATTTGGCCAGATCCCGGGTCAATTCGGCGGCCGGAAGCTCCCTTCCCATGCCAATCGCCTGCCCGGCCCAGAGATTGGTGAAGTCCACCTTGCCCTGCTTCTCGGCGGCCACCTTCAGCGGCGCCAGAGCCGTTGCGGCATGGGGAAATGGCGGGGCATCAGGCGAGATCGGTCCGACTTCGCGGATCACACGGTTCTGAATGCCCCGCGCCGGCCGCCCGGTCATGACATTGGTGACCGCGGTGGAATCGTCCCGTCCCTCCGCAAGTGCGGCCCGTCCCGCCGCCGTGTGCTTGGACTCCGGGCAGCGCAAATAGGCGCTGCCGATCTGCACGCCGGACGCGCCCAGCGTGAAAGCGGCCGCAATGCCGCGCCCGTCAGCGATGCCGCCGGCCGCGATGACCGGCACTTTCACCGCGTCGGCGATCTGCGGCAGCAGCGCGAACAAGCCGGGCTGCTCGGCGAGGTTCTCGGTGAGGAACATGCCGCGATGGCCTCCGGCCTCGAAGCCCTGCGCGATCACCGCATCGACGCCGCGCTGATCGAGCCAGACTGCCTCCTTCACCGTGGTCGCCGAGGCGATCACGAGACAGCCCGCCGCCCTGATGCGGTCAAGCAGCGCCTTCTCCGGCAAGCCAAAATGGAAGCTCACGACCTCCGGCTTCAAATCTTCCACGACCGCGCAGGTCGCCGCATCGAACGGCGCCCGGTTGGCGGCGTTGACCGGCGCCGCCGGATCGAGGCCGTGCTCTCCGTAATAGCCGGCAAGGCGACGCTTCCAGCGCGCCTCGGCTTGCGCCGTGAGCTCAACCGGCGTGTGGCAGAAGAAGTTCAGATTGACCGGCGCCGTCACGCGCTGGCGGATGATGTTGACCTGCTCGCGGATCTTCTCCGCCGACAGCATCGCACAAGGCAGCGAGCCGAGCGCGCCGCCTTGCGCGGCCGCGATCACCAGCTCCGCATCCATCACGCCGGCCATCGGCGCCAGCACGATCGGGAATTCGGTCTTGAACAGATCGATCAGTCGACGGTCAGGCCACATGGTTCTTGCCTCGTATTCGCTTGTGGGAGGGTGGATCGCCGCGATAGCGGCGAGACGGGTGAGGGGTTTGCTTCCGCGGACGCAGACCTCTCCGGATTTGAATTCGCTCGCCGCGGATAGAACCCCTCATCCGGTGCGGATTGCATCCGCGCCACCTTTTCCCACAGGGGGAGAAGGGAAAGAAGCACTGGAGTTTCGACGGCCGGCCAAAAGTTGCTCGGCCTCGGTTACGATCCGTTCGACGATCTCGGCCGCCGGTGAAATATCATGGATCAGCCCGACCGCCTCGCCGGCGATCACAGCTGCGACATCGAAATTGCCGGCGGCCTTTGCCGCGCCATACTCCGCCGCGACTGCGGCAACATTCTGCATCAGCTCGACCTCGCGGCCGATCCAGCGCCTGGCGTGGTCGTTGACCAGACACCTTCCCGTGAATGGCGCCGGCCAGACATTGTTGCGCGAGAGATCAAAGATAATGCCGCGCACGGTCGAGCCGGAGTTCGCCGCGCAGATGCGCCGCTTGGCCTCCTCCGCGCCGTCGGCCTCCTGGCTCGCATAGAAACGCGTACCGAGCAGCACGCCGCTGGCACCGAGCATCATCATGGCGGCGAGCCCGCGTCCGTCGGCGATGCCGCCGGCCGCAACGACAGGCACGCGGCCCGCGGCGAGATCGACGATGGCAGGCACGAGATCGACGGTGGTGCGCGAGGCGCCGTGACCGCCCGCCTCCGTGCCCTGCGCGATCAGGATGTCGGCGCCGGCATCGAGCGCCTGCCGCGCCATCACCTCGTCCTGCACCTGGCAGATCAGCCGTGCGCCTGACGATTTGATCTTTGGCGCGAACGGCGCGGGATCGCCGAACGACAGCATGATCGCGGACGGTTTCGCGGCGAGCGCGACATCGAGAAGCTCGGGCCGCCTGGCGAGGCTCCAGGTGATGAAGCCGATCCCGAACGGCGCCGAGAGAGAGCCGAGCTTGGCGGTCTCCTGTGCGAGCCACGCCCTCTCGCCATAGCCGCCGCCGAGAATGCCGAATCCGCCGGCACGGCTCACGGCCGTCACCAGTCGGCTGCCGGCAACGATGTCCATCGGCGCCAGCAGGACGGGATGCGTGATCCCCAGCAGCGTGGTCAGCGATGTCGCAACCGGCATGACTCCTCCCTGACCATGGCTTCTCCCTGATCTGGACAGCGACACTAGGCGCGACTAGCATTCTCGAAAAATGAATTATTGCGAACGCTACCATCACAAAAGCGAAACGACACCATGGAACTCAGCGACATCCAGACCTTCGCCGCCGTCGCCCGCACCGGCGGCATCACCCGGGCCGCCGAAGAGCTGAACACCGTGCAGTCCAATGTCACCCAGCGCGTAAAGGCGCTGGAGGCGGAAATCGGCACGCCGCTGTTCGAACGACACAGCCGCGGCATGACGCTGACCGGCGCCGGCAAGCGCCTCCTCCCCTACGCGCAGCGGATGGCCGCGCTGTCGCGCGAGGCCGTGCTCGCCGCGCGCGACGATGGCGAGCCGAAGGGACCGCTGGCAATCGGCTCGATGGAGACGACGGCGGCCGTCCGGCTGCCGCCGCTGCTCGCCGATTTCCACCGCCGCTTCCCGGCGGTGCGCCTCTCCTTGCGCACCGCGACCACGGCCGACCTCGTCGCCGGCGTGCTCGAAGGCACGCTCGACGGCGCTTTCGTCGCCGGTCCCATCGCCCATGCCGATCTCGCCGCGACCAGCGCCTTCCGCGAGGAGCTGGTGCTGGTCAGCGCGCGGCGCTGGAGCTCGCTTGCCGAGCTGCGCGCCGGCACGCCGGAATCCGGTCCGACAGCGCTGGTGTTCCGCACCGGCTGCACCTATCGCCAGCGGCTCGAACAGATCTTCGTCGAGTTCGGCTGGCCGTCAGCCGCGCGCTTCGAGCTCGGCACGCTCGACGGCATGATCGGTTGCGTCGCCGCCGACATGGGCGTGACGCTGCTGCCGCGTGCCGTGGTCGAACGCAGCGCGATGACCGGCAGCGTGTCGATCCACACGCTGAGCCCTTCGCACGCGCGCGTCGAGACGCTCTTCATCCAGCGCGGCGCCGGACATCAATACAGCGCGCTGCAAGGTTTCATCTCCTGCCTGAAGAGAGACGACGACGTCATCGCGGCCTGACGCAACGCAGCGTTCCACGCCGCGAAATTCGTCACAAATCCATCGCGCTTGAATCTGCATTCAGTGCGTAGCCCGGATGGAGCGCAGCGCAATCCGGGATCTTCGTGCTGATGATGCAGCGGTCCCGGATTACGCTTCGCTCCATCCGCGCCACGAAGGCGGCGCAATCGTAATTGGACCGATCCGCGCCGCATTCAGCCGCCGCGGCGCAGCATATCGAAAAGCTTTGAAGGCCGTCACGCTTCTACGTTAGGATGAGTGACTGGCCAGCGCGAAACCACAACGAAGCCAGAACATCGGCAAAAACATCGGGAGGACTATCGATGCGCAATACGCTCGTGTTGTGCTGCGTCGCCGCGTTGTCGGCGATCTCAGGAACTGCAAGCGCACAGGACTGGACCAAATCGAAATGGGGACCGAACGACGAGATCGGTGCCGCCAACTACATGACGCCCGAACTCGTCGTGAAAGCGGCGTCGCTGGTGAAGACCGGCAAGACCTACGCCCTCGGCATTCCCGTCACGCCGCAGACGCCCGCCTATCCGCCGCGCGCATTCAAGCTGACCATCGTGCAACCCGGACAGGCCGGCAGCCCCGGCCTCGGCCCCAACAAAGCCACCTATAACGATGACATCCTCGACACCTGGGTCGGCATCGGCAGCCAGCTCGACGGCCTCGGCCATCTCGGCGTCGAGCACGTCTATTACAACGGCAACAAGCTCGCCGACTTCGCCGATCCGAACGGGCTGAAGAAGCTCGGCATCGAGAAGGTGCCGCCGATGGTGACGCGCGGTGTGCTGCTCGACATGGCGGCCTATTTCAAGACCGACATCGTGAAGGAAGGCACCGCCTTCAACGTCAAGGAGATCGAGGAAGCCGCCAAGCAGCAGAACGTCGAGATCCGCCAGGGCGACGTCGTGCTCTTCCACACCGGCTGGCTCAGCCTGATCGGCAAGGACGATAAGCGCTACTCGGCTGGCGAGCCCGGCCTTGGCGTCGAAGGCGCGAAGTACCTGACCGGCAAGGGCGTCGTCGCCATCGGCGCCGACACCTGGGCGCTCGAGGTGCTGCCGTTCGAGTCCAAGAACGTGTTCGAGGTGCACCAGATCCTGCTCGCCATGAACGGGACCTACATCCTCGAGAACATGGACACGGCCGCGCTCGCCAGGGACAAGGGCTACGAATTCCTGTTCGTGCTGGGACAGCCGCGCTGGAGCGGCGGCGTGCAGGCGATGATCAATCCGATCGCGATCCGCTGATCCCGATCGCGCTCCGCTGATCTCAAGACCCGGGCGAGGAGCCGCTGCGGCCCCTCGCCCGATCTCTCAGTCATCGCGGCCTGAGATGCCAGCGCCGCAGCGCAACCAAAGCCCAGATCGCCTCGACGAGGCCGAACGGCCAGGCGCCCTGCAGAAAGCCGTAAGCCGAGCCGAGCGCGCAGGACACAGCGAACATCAGCACGAACCAGTGGCTGCGATCCTCCAGGGCATAGCAGACCAGCATCGCCGTCACGGCAAACAGGCCGAATAGTGTCAGCGCATCCATGTTCCGGGTTCACTCCGCAGCGCGACGCATGATATGCGCTAAATCCATGCCGGCTCTTATCCTGCCTCTCGTCGATGCTGCAACCCACTGGCCCGAACGCGGTGCGCTGGTCGGGCTTGATCTGGGCACCAAGACCATCGGTGTCGCCGTGTCCGACCCGGACCGGCGTCTTGCGACCGGCGTCGAGACGATCCAGCGCAAGCAGTTCAAGCAGGACGCCGCCCGGCTGCTCGCGATCGCCGCCGAGCGCAAGGCGGCCGGCTTCGTGCTCGGCCTGCCCATCAACATGGACGGCAGCGAGGGCCCGCGCGCGCAATCCACCCGCGCCTTCGCCCGCAATCTTGCCAACCTGACCGGGCTCCCGATCGGGCTCTGGGACGAGCGCCTGTCGACCGCAGCGGTCGAGCGCGAACTGATCGGCATGGATGTCAGCCGCGCCAAGCGCGCCGAGGTGATCGACGAGCACGCCGCGATCTTCATCCTGCAAGGCGCACTCGACCGCCTCGCCAATTTGCGCGCCGGCTGATCCCATGGCCGTCGTGATCGCGGCACTGCTGCCGGTCTTCATCCTCATCGTGCTCGGCGTGGTGCTCCGGCACAGCCTGATGCGGCTCGATACGCAGTGGCACGGGCTGGAGCGGCTGACCTATTTCGTGCTGTTTCCGATGCTGCTGATCCAGACGCTGGTGAAGGCGGACCTCTCGAAGGTGCCGGTTGCCGGCGTCGGCGGCGCGCTGCTGCTGTCGGCGCTCGCGATGTCGCTGCTCTGCCTGGCGCTGCGCCCGGCCCTGTCGCGGCTCGATATCGACGGCCCCGCCTTCACCTCGATCTTCCAGGGCGCAACGCGCTGGCAGACTTATGTGGCGCTCTCCGTCTCCGCCAATCTGTATGGCGACGTCGGATTGGCGCTGGCCTCCGTGGCCATGGTCGCGATCATTCCGCTGGTCAACGTGTTCAGCGTCGCTGTGCTCGCGCAATATGCCTCGCCCAAGAAGCAGTCCGCGCGCGCCATCGTCATGACGGTGATCCGCAATCCCCTGATCTGGGCTTGCGTCATCGGCGTCGTCATCAACGTCATCCATCTGCCGCTGCCTAGGATCTGGCACGAGGTCGCGGACGCGCTCGGCCGCTCCTCGCTCGCCATCGGCCTGCTCGTCACCGGTGCCGGCTTGCAGCTCAAGGGCCTGTTCCGCCCGAGCACAGGGGCGGCGATCGGCGTCGCGCTCAAGCTGGCGCTGATGCCGGTGCTCGGGGTGGCGCTCGCCGTCTGGTTCGGGCTGTCAGGCATCCACCTTGCGATCGTCGCGATCTGCGCGGCGGTGCCGACCTCGCCCAGCGCCTACGTGCTGGCCCGCCAGATGGGCGGCGATGCGCCGCTGCTGGCGCAGATCATCACGCTGCAGACGATCTTGGCGGCGATCACCATGCCGATCGCGATCGCGCTGGTAGCGTAGAGCTCGTCGTTACGAGCCCATCTCCCCCACCATTACCCTTGCGAGCGCAGCTCTCTCCCCTCGTCATTGCGAGGAGCGCTTGCGACGAAGCAATCCAGACTGCCTCTATGGAAAGGCTCTGGATTGCTCACATGGGGATTTGGTGTGTCAAGGTTTATGGTCAGCTTTTTGTTCGATTGCAGGCCAGCTCTTCGTCCCGACCGCGGGAAGTTTGGGATGGCGCGCGCAGATCAGGTCAAGACCG
>NZ_JAVAYL010000036.1:0-47586 GCF_054185225.1 Bradyrhizobium sp. 18BD
GCGGATAGCGGCCGGTCCGTCGGAAAGATGATCGAACAACATCGTTGTCTCCAGGTTGAGTGCTTCAGCAACCTCAGTCTGGCCTCAGACCCGGTCGCTATCCACTCCCCATGGAATCTTCGTCGCTGCGCTCCTCGCAATGACGACGTGGTGAGAGCTTCATCCGCTCGCGAGATATCGCTGGTGGAGAGAGCCCTCTCCCATAGCCGATGCTTTCGCATCGGCTTCATCTTAAGGAACGGCGGCCGAAGGCCGCCTATGCCTCTCCCGCATCCGCCTTCGCCAAGGCTTCGGCGAGACAAGCGCGGGAGGAACGCACCGCCGGTGGCCTTCGCAGTCAGGCCTTGTGATAGCGGATCAGCGAGAAATGGCCCATCGGCGGCATGGGACGGCGCTCGGCGAGCGTGACGCCGCCGTGCTTGGCGGCCCAGTTGACGAGACGCTGCCACGGGAATTCCGGGCGCCAGCCGAGACGACGCGCCAGGGGCGCGAAGGCGAGCTCGGAGAGTTTGCGAAAGCCGCTCTCGGCGCCGATGTGGTTGACCAGGATCAGCTCGCCGCCGGGCTTGAGCACGCGCACGAACTCGTCGAGCGTGCCTTCGGGGTCGGGCACGGCGGTGATGACATATTGCGCGACCACCGCGTCGAAAGAATTGTCCGGGAAGGCGAGGTTCTTGGCGTCCATCACCGAGAGCACTTCGACATTGGAGAGCCGCAGCGCGCGCACGCGTTGTTGCGCCTTGCGCAGCATCGGCTCGGAAATGTCGACGCCGCAGATCTTTGTGGTGCGCGAATAGTCCGACAGCGACAGGCCGGTGCCGACGCCGACATCGAGGATGCGGCCGCCGATGCGGTCGGCCTCGGCGATGGTCGACTGCCGTCCGGCGTCGAAGACCTTGCCGAACACGAGATCGTAGACCGGCGCCCAGCGGCCATAGGCCTTCTCGACCCCGGCCCGCGAGATGTCTGCTGCCATGCCCCCTGCCCTGCCCCGGATACTCTACTGGTAATGATGTGAAACGATCATTCTCGCGGTAGCAGGCGGGACCGATCTCGGCAAGTTAGCCGCGCACGGCCTCGGCGAGCGGGCGTGCTGTCGCAGCGCCAAGCTTCGCCGCCGCGCTCTGGATGAAGCCGCCGCCGAGCACGCGCGCTTGCCCTGACGGCCCGTCGTAGAACACACAAGCCTGGCCGGGCGAGACGCCCTCCTCGCCGGCGACGAGCTCGACCTCGTAATGGCCGTTGGCGCCGCGCAGCCAGGCCGGCTGGGGGCTGCGGGTCGAGCGCACGCGGACGAACAGCTCGAGGCCGCCTCCGATGGCGCGGTCGATGTCGCCGCCGCCGATCCAGTTGACGTCGCGCAAGGCGATGCGGTGCATCTTCAGCGCATCGCGCGGGCCGACGACGACGCGGCGATTGGCGGCATCCAGGCGCACAACGAACAGCGGCGAGCCGGAGGCGATGCCGAGGCCACGGCGCTGGCCGACGGTGAAATTGGCGATGCCGTGATGCTGGCCGAGCACGCGGCCGTCGAGATCGACGATGTCGCCGGGGTCCATCGCGTTCGGACGCAGGCGCGTGATGATGTCGGTGTAGCGGCCGGTCGGCACGAAGCAGATGTCCTGGCTGTCGTGCTTGTCGGCGACGGAAAGGCCATAGCGGCGCGCGAGTTCGCGCGTCTCGGGCTTGGTCATGTCGCCGAGCGGGAAGCGCAGGAAGTCGAGCTGTTCCTGCGTGGTCGCGAACAGGAAGTAGCTCTGGTCGCGATCGCTGTCGGCCGCACAGACCAGCGCGCGCGAGCCGTCGTCGCGGCGGCGCGAGGCGACGTAATGGCCGGTGGCGAGCGCCTGCGCCCCTAACTCGCGGGCGGTCTTCAGCAGATCGCGGAATTTGACGCTGCGGTTGCACTCGATGCACGGCACCGGCGTCTCGCCGAGCGCGTAGCTGTCGGCGAAATTGTCGATGACGGACTCGCGGAAGCGGTCCTCATAGTCGAGCACGTAATGGGGAATGCCGAGCTTTGCAGCGACGTCGCGGGCGTCGTGGATGTCCTGGCCGGCGCAGCAGGCGCCCTTGCGATGGGTGGCGGCGCCATGGTCGTAGAGCTGCAGCGTGATGCCGACGACGTCGTAGCCCTCGGCCTTCAACAGCGCAGCCGTCGTCGAGGAATCGACGCCGCCCGACATGGCGACGACGACCCTGGTGTCCTCAGGACGGCCTTCGAGATCCAGACTGTTGAGCATGGGCCTTAAAGCGTTGTGACGGCGGCGTTTGGCGATCCGCGATGAATGCCTCTGACCGGGATAGCGCCGGTCCCCGGGAACTACGGTTCCCCCGGGGGGCACGACGGCCCGGTCGAAAGCGGCTGAAAGCTGCCTCTCTAATATAGGCGGCATTCCGGTGAAGCAATCGCAGGGCAGACCAGCTTAGGGCAATTCTTGCCGGGACCGGCAGAAATGGCGGGGTCCGGGACTGCCCGGCGGTCGCGACGACAATCCATCAAGCCATTGATATAATTATATAAAATAACATTGCGCGGCGCTGGCCCGCTCCTTGCTACCCCTATCCCGAAGATGTTGCCAAGAGGTCGCCTGTGGTCGGTGTTTCGTCAGATGTAGCTGTCAGCGCGCACGCTTCGAGCGCGAGCCAGAAGCCTGCGCGGTCGCAAGCGTCGAAGGACACGACCGACTCGTTCGGCTCATTGGTGGACAGCAACACCCAGGCGATCGGCAACAATACGCAGGACACCGCGCCGCGCCGGACCGATTCCGCGAATTCGTCCTCCACCTCCGACCGCAGCACGCGCGACACGTCCTCTACGGATCCCTCCTCGCAGAGCAAGGCGAGCGACGACAATTCCGCGCCTGCCACGAACGACACCACGAGTGGGACGACGACCGATCCGGCCAAGGATCCGGCAAAACCGACCAAGGCCAAGGAAAAGTCCGAGACGTCAGACGCCAAATCGGCCGACAAGTCCGACGAGACCAAGGGCGACAAGACCGCCGACGGGCTCGCCGCCGCCGTCGATGCCGCGGCCACCGCGCAAGTCGATGCGACGCAGACCGCGGTGCCCGATCCGAACGCCGTTCCGGTCGCAGCCCCCGTCGTGCCGGTCGATCCGAACGCGGCCGCGACGCAGGCCAGCGACACCGCGTCCTCGCCGCTGACGATTGCCGCCGCCGGCATCGCCGCCAGCGCTTCCACCGCGGCGCAGATCGCCGGCACCAAGACCGACAGCGCGACGCCCGGCGACAAGAGCGCCAAGACCGCGAGCGCCAAGGTCGATGCCGACACGTCGGCGACGCTCGCCGATACCGCGACCGGAGCCACCGACGGCACCGCGACCGATGCCAAGGGTGATACCAAGACCAATGGCGGCCTGATCGCCGCCGTGGACCAAGGCACGCCAAAGACCTCGTTCAAGGCCGCCGCGACCGCGCAGCAACAGACCGACGTCTCCAATATCGGCCAGGACGCGAAGGCGAACGCCGCGCAGACCCCGGCGAATGCCAATGCCGCGCATGCGCAGACCGCGAAACCTGAGGCCGGCGCGACCGACGCCAAGGCAGATGCGAAGGCTGGCGCCGCCGATGCCGCGCCCGCCACCACGTCCACGCACGCCCATGCCGGCGCGCAAGCCGCAGCTGTACAGGCCGACACCAGCGCGCAGGCCGCTTCCTCCGTGCAGGCGCCGCTGACCACGACCACTTCGACGGCGAGCGCCTCGACCGCAACGCTCACCGCGACGGCGGCCACCTCGACCGCGGTGCCGATCAACGCCGTGCCGATCGAGATCGCGGCCGCGGCCCGTGCCGGCAAGACGCGCTTCGACATCAGCCTCGATCCGATCGACCTCGGCCGGATCGACGTCCGCATCAATGTCGACCGCAACGGCCAGGTCACCTCGCACCTCACCGTCGAGAAGCCGGAGACGCTGCAGATGCTGCGGCAGGACGCGCCGCAATTGCAGCGCGCGCTCGACGATGCCGGCTTCAAGACCGGCAGCAACGGGCTCTCCTTCAGCCTGCGCGACCAGAATTCATCGGGCCAGCAATCCGGCCAGAACAACGACAATGGCGGCAATGCCCGCCGGCTGATCATCAGCGAGGACGACAGCGTTCCCGCAGCGCCCGTGGGGCGCGGCTACGGCCGCATGCTCGGATCGAGCATCGGCGTCGACATCAGAGTGTGAGGAGTATTCGCTTATGACCACCACGAATGCCGCCACCGCCCCCGCCGTCGTCTCCGGCACCACCGACGTTCCGAAATCCTCCTCGTCGAACTCGCTGAGCTCGACCACGGGATCGACGCTCGCCGGCAATTTCCAGACCTTCCTGACGCTACTGACGACGCAGTTGCAGAACCAGAACCCGCTCGACCCGCTCGACACCAATCAGTTCACCCAGCAGCTGGTGCAGTTCGCGGGCGTCGAGCAGCAGCTCAAGACCAACGATTCGCTGTCGCAACTCGTCACCCTGCAGCAGACCACGCAGGCGACCCAGGCGCTGGGCTTCGTCGGCAAGACCGCGCTGGTCGACGGCACCACCGCGACCATGACCAAATCGTCGGCGACCTGGCATCTCAACGTGCCCTCGGACTCGACCGTCGACATCACGGTGGCCAATGCCAGCGGCCAGACCGTGTTCACCGGCAAATATACCACCTCCGCCGGCAGCGACATTCCCTTCACCTGGAACGGCCAGGGCAATGACGGCACGCAATGGCCCGACGGCAAGTACACGATCTCGGCCACCGGCAAGGACGTCGCGAACAACGATGTCGGCATCGCCGCGCAGGTGCAGGGCGTGGTGTCGTCGGTCGACCTGACCCAATCGCCGCCCCTGCTCTCGATCGACGGCGCCAGCTACACGCTGAGCCAGGTCAAGAGCATCATCGCCACCAGCAGCAATTGAGGGCGCGGAACGCATCTCTCGCCACGCATCTGATGTCATCCCCGCGAAGGCGGGGATCCATAACCACAGGGAGCGGTTGTAGCGCCTAGCTGGCCACTCCGAGTCTTCGTCACCCCCCGCTCGCGCTCCGCGCGCCCCGGGACGACGGTTGAGGGCCTCCGCGACACCGCGCTCCGGGCCCTGTTTGTTAGTAAAGTATTTACCTTCTGCCCCGCTTGGCCGGCTGAAACCGCGTTTCAGCCCTCCGGGCCGGCCGTGTTCCCGCAAGTTTCAACGAGAATTGTATTGAAGCCTTAGGCTTAGCGGATTTTTAAGCCGCCGGGCGTAGGGTTACGGCGTGAGTTCAGTGGTTGAGAGTTTGTGAGTACGCCATGACAGAACCCCATCGCCCGAGGGTAAAATACGTCATCGGGCCGGACGGCAGTCCGCTGACGATCGCAGATCTGCCCGCCCCCGGCACCAAACGCTGGGTCATCCGCCGCAAGGCCGAAGTCGTCGCCGCTGTGCGTGGCGGACTTCTCTCCCTTGAGGAGGCCTGCAGCCGTTATACCCTGACGGTCGACGAATTCCTCTCCTGGCAGTTTTCCATCGACCAGCACGGTCTGGCGGGTCTTCGCACCACCCGCATCCAGCAATATCGCCAGTAAGCGATCCGGAAATCTGCTGCTTTTGACGAAAATCGGCCTCGCCCAGCGAGGCCGATTTTTTTTCATGTTTTCTTTTGGCACTACTTTTGTCCGACCTCTTAATCTTCGTTAACCATATCGAAACCATCACCTAGGCAATAATTGCCCAGTCGACCGCTCGGGAATGCGGGTCGAATTGTCGGGGCGGTTGCTTGCAAGGTCTTGCGGACTTCTTAAAGGGTATCGGCGCCGCCCGGTTCGGGGCGATGATCGCGGTCACCGCCGCGCTCGTCGGCTTTTTCGCCTTCGTCATCATGCGCGTGACCACGCCGCAGATGACGACGCTGTTCACCGACCTCTCGGTCGAAGATTCTTCCAGCATTATCAAGGACCTGGAACGCCAAGGCATCCAGTTCGAGATCCGCAATGAGGGCACCATCATCATGGTGCCCAAGGACAAGGTCACGCGCCTGCGGATGAAGCTCGCCGAGGGCGGCCTGCCCAAGGGCGGCGGCGTCGGCTACGAGGTGTTCGACAAGTCGGACGCGCTCGGCACCACCTCCTTCGTCCAGAACATCAATCATCTGCGCGCGCTCGAAGGCGAGCTCGCCCGCACCATCCGCGCCATCGACCGTATCCAGGCCGCCCGCGTCCACCTCGTGCTGCCCGAGCGCCCGCTGTTCTCGCGCGAGGCGCCGGAGCCGTCGGCCTCGATCGTGGTCCGCGTCCGCGGCTCACTGGAAGCCCAGCAGATCCGCGCCATCCGCCACCTCGTCGCCTCCGCCGTCAACGGGCTGAAGCCGCAGCGGGTCTCGATCGTGGACGAGGCCGGCCAGCTGCTCGCCGACGGCGCTCAGACCGATCCGGAGCAGGCGCTCGGCGACGAGCGCCGCACCGCCTTCGAGAAGCGGATGCGCAAGCAGGTCGAGGACATCGTCTCCTCGGTGGTCGGATCGGGGCGCGCCCGCGTCCAGCTCTCTGCCGATTTCGACTTCAACAAGATCACCCAGACCTCGGACAAGTTCGACCCCGAGGGCCGCGTGCTGCGCTCGAGCCAGACTCGGGAAGAAAGCAGCATGACCGCCGACAACAACGGCCAGGTCACCGTCAACAACGAGCTGCCCGGCAACCAGCAAAACAATGGCGTCGCGGCCAAGGACCAGAGCAAGAAGACCGAGGAGACCAACAATTACGAGATCTCCCGCACCACCAAGACCGAGGTGACCGAGGCCGGCCGGGTCAACCGCATCTCGGTCGCGGTGCTGGTCGACGGCATCTACAGCAAGAACGACAAGGGCGAGCTGGCCTATCAGGACCGCACCAAGGAGCAGCTCGACCGGATCGCCACCCTGGTCCGCTCGGCGATCGGCTTCGACCAGAAGCGCGGCGACCAGGTCGAGGTCGTCAATCTGCGCTTCGCCGACGCGCCCTCCACCGGCCCGATCGGCGAGCCCTCGGGCTTCCTCGGCATGCTGCAGTTCACCAAGGACGACGTCATGTACTTCTTCGAGCTCGGCGTGATGATGCTGCTGGGCCTCGTCGTGCTGTTCATGGTGATCCGCCCGCTGGTCAAGCGCATCCTCGCCTCCGACGAAGTCGCAGCCGCCATCTCCGGCGTCCTCACCGGCCCGTCCGCGTCCGAAGACGCCGCGCCCGCCTCCGGCGGCCAGCAACTCTTGCCGGGCGGTGCCGCCAGCGCGATCGACGTCGCCACCATCCAGGGCCAGGTCCACGCCCAGTCCGTTCACCGCGTCGGCGAGCTCGCCGAGCGCAACCCCAACGAAACCGTCGCCATCATCCGCCAGTGGCTCGCAGAGCCCGCCAAGTAACCGAAACCAAGTAACGCAACGCCAAGTGCATCAAGAAGTGATCTGACATGGCCGCCAGTCTGCAAAACGCCAACTCCAACGACATCACCAGCGTGATCTCCACGCTTGGCCAGCGCGCCGGCGACCGCGCCAAGGGCGGCAAGGGCGCCGGGCAGCTGTCCGGCCCGCGGCGCGCCGCGATCCTGATGCTGGCGCTCGGCGAGCAATATGGCGGCAAGATCTGGGGCCTGCTCGACGACGACGAGGTGCGCCAGCTGTCGCTGGAAATGTCCACGCTCGGCACCGTCGAGGTCGACACCGTCGAGGACATGCTGCTCGAATTCGTCTCGCGCATGTCGGCTTCGGGAGCGCTGATGGGCAATTTCGACGCCACCGAACGCCTGCTGCAGCAGTACCTGCCGCCGGAGCGCGTCAACGGCATCATGGACGAGATCCGCGGCCCTGCTGGCCGCAACATGTGGGAAAAACTCTCCAACGTGCAGGAAGAGGTTCTCGCCAACTATCTCAAGAACGAATACCCGCAGACCATCGCCGTGGTGCTGTCGAAGCTGAAGTCGGAGCACGCCGCCCGCGTGCTCGGCATCCTGCCCGAGGAGCTCGCGCTCGACGTCGTCAACCGCATGCTGAAGATGGAAGCGGTGCAGAAGGAGGTGATCGAGAGCGTGGAGAAGACGCTGCGCACCGAGTTCATGTCGAACCTGTCGCAGACCCGCCGCCGCGACGCCCACGAGGTGATGGCGGAAATCTTCAACAATTTCGACCGTCAGACCGAAACCCGCTTCATCACCTCGCTGGAAGAGGACAACCGCGAATCCGCCGAGCGCATCAAGGCGCTCATGTTCACCTTCGACGACCTGGTGAAGCTCGATTCCGGCTCGGCCCAGACGCTGATGCGCAACGTCGACAAGGACAAGCTCGGCGTCGCGCTCAAGAGCGCCAACGAGGACGTCCGCAACTTTTTCTTCGGCAACATGTCCTCGCGCGCGGCCAAGATGCTGCAGGACGACATGGCGGCAATGGGCCCGGTCCGTCTGCGCGACGTCGACGAGGCCCAGGCGCTGCTGGTCAATCTCGCCAAAGACCTCGCCGCCAAGGGCGAGATCATGCTGACCAAGAACCGCGCTGACGACGAACTGGTGTATTGATGGCCGCTCCGGCAAAATTCCTGTTCGATACCGACTTCACGGCGCCCGAGCGCTCGCCGCGCGAGAAGGCCGCGACCGCGGCCGAGATCGCGCAGAAGATCGCGGAAGCCGAGGCGCGCGCCTATCAGGACGGCTTTGCCGCCGGCCAGCGCGAAGCCAAGGCCGAGAGCGACCGCCGCATCGCGCTTGCCATGGAAGAAATCAACATCGGCATCCGCGGCGTCGCCTCCGGCATCGGCAACATCGAGACCAGGATGGAGACCGAGGCGGTCGAGGTCGCGATCGCGGTGGCCCGCAAGCTGTGCGCCGACCTCGTCGCCGCCGAGCCGCTCGGCGAGGTCATGGCGCTGGTCAAGGATTGCTTCTCGCATCTGGTCGCCACGCCGCATCTCGTCGTCCGCATCAACGATGCGCTCTACGACGCCGCGCGCGAGAAGATCGAGCGGCTGGCCAAGCAGAGCGGCTTCGAGGGCCGGCTGGTGATCCTGGCCGAACCTGAAATTGCCGCCGGCGACTGCCGGATCGAATGGGCCGATGGCGGCGTCGTGCTGGAGCGCAGCGCCATCGCCGCCAAGATCGACGAAATGGTCGGACGCTATATCGCGTCCCGCAGGGGGAGCTAAGCCATGAGCGACACCGACGGACAAGTCCCGCTGCCCGATCTCAACGGCCCGATGCCGCCGACCACTGACGTCGGCTACAACGAGGACGAATATGCGGCGCGCGCCGCGGCCGACCTCGAGGCCGTGTTCGACGTGCCGGTGCAGGTCTCGGCCGTGCTCGGCCGCTCCAAGATGGACGTCGGCGAGTTGCTCAAGCTCGGGCCCGGCACGGTGCTGGAGCTCGACCGCCGCGTCGGCGAAGCCATCGACATCTACGTCAACAACAAGCTGGTCGCCCGCGGCGAAGTCGTGCTGGTCGAGGACAAGCTTGGCGTGACCATGACCGAAATCATCAAGACCGAACGCACCTAATACGCAGGGAATGACGCGCGGCAGCGCGACCAGACGAACAGGAGACTGACATGCGGCTTCTCATCGTTGGCACATTGAAGGGCCAGCTCACCACCGCCACCAAGATCGCGATGGACAACGGCGCGACCGTGACCCATGCCGAGGATCACGAGCAGGCGATGCGGGTGCTGCGCGGCGGCAAGGGTGCCGACCTCCTGCTGGTCGACGTCGCCCTCGACATCCGCGACCTCGTGATGCGGCTGGAAGCCGAGCACATCCACGCCCCGATCGTCGCCTGCGGCATCACCAACGATGCCCGCGCCGCGGTCGCCGCCATCCACGCCGGCGCCAAGGAATACATCCCGCTGCCGCCGGAGCCGGAGCTGATCGCCGCGGTGCTGGCCGCCGTCGCCAACGATTCCCGCGAGCTGGTCTATCGCGACGACGCCATGGCGCGCGTGATCAAGCTGGCGCAGCAGATCGCAGGTTCCGACGCTTCGGTGATGATCACCGGCGAGTCCGGCACCGGCAAGGAAGTGCTGGCCCGCTACGTCCACACCCGCTCGGCCCGCGCCAAGCGCCCGTTCATCTCGATCAACTGCGCCGCGATCCCTGAGCATCTCCTGGAGTCCGAGCTGTTCGGCCACGAGAAAGGCGCCTTCACCGGCGCGATCGCCCGCCGCATCGGCAAGTTCGAGGAAGCGACGGGCGGCACGCTGCTGCTGGACGAAATCTCGGAGATGGATGTCCGCCTGCAATCGAAGCTGCTGCGCGCCATCCAGGAGCGCGTGATCGATCGCGTCGGCGGTACCAAGCCGGTGTCGGTGGACATCCGCATCATCGCGACCTCGAACCGCAATCTCGCCGAGGCCGTGCGCGAAGGCACGTTCCGTGAGGATCTGCTGTTCCGCCTCAACGTCGTGAACCTCAAGATCCCGCCGCTGCGCGAGCGTCCCGCCGACATTCTGGAGCTCGCCCAGCACTTCGTGAAGAAATATGCCGAGGCCAACGGCGTTCCGATGCGCCCGATCTCGGCGGAAGCGCGCCGTGTGCTCTCCACCAACCGCTGGCAGGGCAATGTCCGCGAGCTCGAAAACACCATGCACCGCGCGGTGCTGATGGCACAGGGCGACGAGATCGGGCCCGATGCGATCATCACCCCGGACGGCGACCGCCTCGACCTCGCCAAGACCGCGCCGGCCGTGGCGCACGCCACGATGGCCGCCGAGCAGGTGACCCGCGCGCTGGTGGGGCGCACCGTCGCCGACGTCGAACGCGACCTGATCCTGGAGACACTCAAGCACTGCCTCGGCAACCGGACGCACGCCGCCAACATCCTGGGCATCTCGATCCGCACGCTGCGCAACAAGCTCAACGAATACGCCGACGGCGGCATTCCGATCACGCCCGCGGGCGCGCCCGGAGAATATCCCCGCATGCCGGCCATGGGGTAAGCAGACAGCTCTTCGATCTCATCCCACCCGCCGCGGTGCATTCACATGAAGCGCGCGAATGGCCGGGACGAGCCCGGCCACGGCGTGTCCTACTTCATCGCGGCGGCACGCTCACATCCGGCTACTTCCCGGGCGGAACGTAAGCGCTCGTAAGCTTCGCGGCCTTTTCCGCGATGCTCTTGAAGTCACCCATCTTCCAGGCGCGTACGGTTTCGATCTTGGCGATGGCGCCGCTCGCCGCGGCCGCCATTCCGATGGCGACAGCATCGGCTCCGTCGGGGAACTCCGCAACGACCAGCGCGTCATGTGCGCCTGTCGTCATGAACGCTCCCTGCAGCTTCCCCCCGGCCTTCTCGATCATCCCAGCGATCATGGCGGTGCGATCGGACGGCTTGTCGACCAATCCCTTGATGCCGGCATTTGAGTATGAGACGTACGAGATGAACAGCGGCATGCTTTCTCTCCGTCAAAGTTAGAGCGATGACAAATGTCGTTTTGGAAAGAGCTCTCTGAGCGAGAGCAAGGCACCGCCTGCCGACGGCACGTGAGCTGCCTTGAAAATCGAGTTGCGGACCTCGGCACGTCCGTCTGGCAGCTTGTCTGGAATATAGCCGACTCCTCTGTGCTGCGCGAAGGGTAAGCCAAGCCGACCCATTGGCGCGCCACTACTATCGTGCCGCATGCGACAAATTCGACGATCGACGATCGAGGCGCGCTGCGAGTGAAGCAGTTCACTATCGACATGCATCGGGATCGGTAGAATTTGGAGTGACGTGACGTCGGCCAGGGGCTGCATCCGTCTTCGCAAACGTCCTTCAACTCGAAAGGGCAAGCCATGAAACACTCGTCGTGGACGATCTCCCGCCTATCGATGATCGCAATGCTGCTCGCAGCGCCGGTGACGTTCGCACGTGCCGACGTGATCATGGACTGGAACGCAAAGGCCGACGCGATCGCTACCGAGAAGCAAATTCCTCCGGCACCCCACAGCCGCGCCTTATCGATGATGCACGTCGCAATGTTCGAAGCCGTCAACGCGATCGACCACCGTTACGCGCCGTATAAATTCACCCTGTCCGCGGAGCGCTCGACATCGCGGGAAGCTGCCGCAGCCGTTGCGGCCCACGAGGTGCTGCTGTCCATCTATCCAGACCTCAAGCAGGACCTGGATGCGACGTTGGCGAATTCGCTGGCGTCGATTGCCGACGGTGAGTCCAAGGTCGCCGGCATCAACCTTGGGAACGAGGCCGCGACAAAGATCATCGAGCTTCGTGCGAACGACGGCAGCGCTGCCAAGGAAGCCTACCGGCCCCTGACCACGCCGGGCGCGTACGTTCCAACCGTCGTCCCGCTTTTCTCAACCACGGGCGCGACAACGCCGTGGGTCATGGCCTCCGGATCGCAATTTCGTCCCGGACCGCCACCGGCACTCGATTCAGACGTTTGGACCCGGGACGTCAACGAGATCCGCGAGGTCGGTAGCCGAAGCAGCCCGACCCGGACGCCCGAGCAAACCACGGTCGGTCGATTCTGGTTCTTGGTCGGTGCCCGCACCTACAATCCCATCGTGAGGCAGGCTGCAATGGCGAAGGGGATGGATCTCGTCGACTGTGCCCGGCTGTTCGCGCTGACGTCAATCGCGGGCAACGACGCCATCGTCGCCGTGTTTGACGCGAAGTACCATTATAATTTCTGGCGGCCGATCACGGCCATACGCAACGCCGACCTGACGTCAAATCCAGCGACGGCGCGCGATCCATCCTGGCTGCCGCTGGGGGACACACCGATGCACCCGGAATATCCCTGCGCTCACTGCATCGTCTCGGCCACGATTTCGACCGTGCTTCAGAACGTCGTCGGAGATTTCGGCGAGTTCTCATTGACCAGCCCGACTGCACCGGGCGTCACACGAAAGTGGTCGCGGCTCCAGGACTATGGCGATGAAGTCTCCAACGCCCGCATCTGGGCCGGCTTTCACTACCGGTTCTCGACCGAAGTCGGCAAGGAGATGGGTCGAAAGATCGGCGCATTGACGGTCACGACGCAGCTTCGCGGTGTGGAGGCCTTGGCGCAGCCAAGCCGCTAAGCTGCTGCCTTTGGAGCGGGGTTACGGGAGATCCGTCCTGTTGCGGGGCCACCTTGCCTCCACACGCACCGCTCCCGTAGCCCGCATGAGCGCAGCGACATGCGGGGGCAGTGGCGCCTTGTGGCACCCCGGATATCGCTTCGCTCATCCGGGCTACGCAGGCTACCGCAGGCCAGCACATGGCCGCACCGCATCCGGCGACTAGGTCGGGCGCACGTCAGGCCCTATAACCCCGCGTGAGAACCACGCGAGGATAAACATGTCTCAAGCCCAAATCACGGACTGGCTGGCGTCGCAGCGGCAGGCGATGATCGATCTGCTGCGCGATGTCGTGAACATCGATTCCGGGTCCTATGACAAGGAGGGCGTCGATGCGGTCGGTGCGCGGTTCGAGCGGCATTTTGCCGAGCACGGCATTCCCTGCAAGCGCGAAAGCGATGCCACCTTCGGCGATGTGATCCATGCCGAGGTGGCAAAGCCGGGCAGCAACGAGAAGCCGGTGCTGTTGATGGGGCATCGTGACACCGTGTTCGGCAAGGGCGAGGCCGGGCGGCGCCCGTTCACGATCAAGGACGGCCGCGCCTATGGTCCCGGCGTCGCCGACATGAAGTCCGGCCTCGTCATGAACGTGTTCGTGGCGACGGCCTTCCACAAATTCGGCGGCTCACCGCATCCGATCAAGGTGCTGATCACCTCCGACGAGGAGATCGGCTCGCCCTCCTCCCGTCCCGTGATCGAGCGCGAAGGACGCGCCGCCCGCGCGGTGTTCAACTCCGAGCCGGGCCGGCCGACCGGGAATGTCGTGACGGGCCGCAAGGGCGGCATCTTCATGCACATGGCCATCACCGGCAAGGCCGCGCATTCCGGCGCCAATTTCGCCGCCGGCGTCAGCGCGATCGGCGAGCTCGCGCAGAAGATCGTCCAGATCCACGCGCTGACCGATCTCGACAAGGGCATCACGCTCAATGTCGGCCTCGTCTCGGGCGGCCAGTCCGTCAACACCACCGCGCCTTACGCGGAAGGCCAGATCGACCTGCGCTATGTCGATCCCGCCGATCGCGCGCGGATCATGGCCGCGATCGAGAAGATCGTCGCCACCTCTTACGTCCCGGGCACCAGCGCGACGCTGACGATCAAGGGCGAGTTCGTGCCGGTGGTGCAGAGCGCGGAGTCAAAGGCGCTGTTCGAAGGCTATCAGGCCGCCGCACGGCAGGTCGGCCTCACCACGCTGCAGGGCGAATTCTCCGGCGGCTGCGCCGATTCCGGCTTCACGGCCGCGGTCGGCACGCCGACCATCTGCGGTCTCGGGCCGGTCGGCGGGCTCGCGCACACGCCGGAGGAATATCTCGAGATCGACAGCATCGTGCCGCGCGCACAGGCGCTGGCGCTGGCGATTTTGCAGGGGTGAACGAAGGTGCCGTAGGGTGCGCAAAGCGAAGCGTGCCCACCAACTTTTCGCGGTCGTGAAGAGATGGTGGGCACGGCGCAAGTGCGCCTTTGCCCACCCTACGAGACCTCCCGAGCCTTACGAATAACTCGGCGCGTCGGGCTTGCGGAAGATATGGATAGGGTCGCCCGGCACGATCGGCTGGCCCGAGAACATCGCGTAGGCATAGAGCGCGAGATAGGCGATCGCCAGCGCGCCGACGGCGTAGAAGGCCCAGGTCGCGACGCGTTTCATTGGTCCGCTCCATTGCCGACCCGGCGGGACGGCTCAGGGCGCTTCTAGAGCGATGAGGGGGAAAAGGCCAGCCCAAGGGACAAGGACCGGCGGCGGTCACACGCCGCGCCGGCCGCGGGCGGGAACGCTGACGTCGGCGAGCCTGGCGGCGTCCTCGTCCTGGTCCACCGCCACATACTGGCCGTGCCAATAGGCCAGCGCCGCGTTGCGGGTCGAATTTCGGACAGCCCTGACGCGGCCGATGACGATGCCGTGCGAGTGACGCTCGACGATCTCCTCGACCTCGCAATCGACCGCGGACAAGGCGCCGACCAGCAGCGGAACGCCCGAGACCACCGTCACCCACTGGCTGCCCGTGAAACGATCGGCACCCTTCAGGCCGCCCTTGCCGGCAAAGCGTTCGGCGACGTCGAGCTGGTCTGCCGCCAGCATGTTCACCCCGAAGGCGCCGTAGCGCTTGATCAGCGGGAAGGACGAGGCATCGCGGTTGATGCTGACGATCAGCGTCGGCGGGTCGACCGACAGCGAGGTGACGGACGTCACTGTCATGCCGGTGATGTCCTTGCCCCGCCCCGCGGTGATGACGCTGACGCCACCGGTGAGATGGCGCATGGCGCCGCGGAAATCGGCGGCCGAGACGGGGATTTCAGTCATGAGATCGCGAGGCACTACATTCATGGCATGGTCCCCTCACCGGGGTTCCCTTGTATTTAGGTACGATCGTCCGCCGACAAAAGGTGGCTCAGGATCGAGCCTTCCAGCGCGGCAAGCTCGGCGGAGCCGCGTTCGCGCGGCCGGGCGGCGTTAACCGTGACGTCATGGGCGATCCGGCCCTCGTCGATCACGAGCACGCGGTCGGCCAGCGCGACCGCTTCGGCGACGTCGTGGGTCACCAGGATCGCGGTAAAGCCCTGGTCGCGCCAGACGCGCTCCAAAAGCCGCTGCATCGAGATGCGGGTCAGCGCATCCAGCGCGCCGAGCGGCTCGTCGAAGGCGAGCACGCGCGGCCGGGACACCAGCGCGCGGGCGAGCGCGACGCGCTGCTTCTGACCGCCCGACAGTACCGAGGGCCACTGGTCGCGCTTGTCGTCGAGGCCGACCTCGTTCAATGCCTTCTCGGCCCGCGCATGCGCATCGTCAGATGCACGATCGCGGCCGAGACCGACCTCGACATTCGACAGCACGCGCGCCCAGGGCAGCAGCCGCGGCTCCTGGAACATCACGCGGATATCTTCCGGCTGGACATCCTGGCCGAAGCTGATGCTGCCGGAATCGATCTTCTCGAGGCCGGCGATGAGGCGCAGCAGCGTGCTCTTGCCGCAACCGCTCTTGCCCACGATCGCGACGAACTGGCCGGCGGGGATGTGCAGGTCGATACCGCGCAGCACCTCGTTGTCGCCGAAGGATTTGCGCAAGCCGCGGATGCTGAGCGGCAGGCCGCTGGTCTGTATCGGTCGCTCCTCGCGCACGACGCGGGCGTGAGGCGCGAAATTGGCGCGGCTGGCGAGCTCGGTCTCGGGAAGGGAGGTACGAAGAGCTGTCTGCATGTGATTCCCAGTATGTCTGCTCAGCGTTTCTGGAAGGCGGGGTGCCAGGAGAGCGTCAGGCGCTCCAGCACGCGGGAGGCGCTGTCGGCGAGCTTGCCGAGCAGGGCGTAGATCAGGATCGAGAGCACGACGACGTCGATCAGCATGAACTCGCGCGCCTGCATCGCCATGTAGCCGAGGCCCGACGAGGCCGCGATGGTCTCGGCGACGATCAGGGTCAGCCACATGATGCCGAGCGCGAAGCGGATGCCGACGAAGATCGAGGGCAGCGCGCCCGGGAAGATCACGCGGCGGAACAGCTCACTGTCGGTCATGCCGTAGATGCGGCCCATCTCGATCAGTTGCGGATCGACGGTGCGGATGCCGTGCAACGTGTTGAGGTAGATCGGGAAGAACACCCCGAGCGCGACCAGAAACAGCTTTGCGCTCTCGTCGATGCCGAACCACAGGATGACCAGCGGGATCAGCGCCAGATGCGGCACGTTGCGCACCATCTGCAGCGTGGTGTCGGTGAGCTTTGCCGAGAGCTGCGACAGGCCGTTGGCGAGACCGAAGGCGAAGCCGATGCTGCCGCCGATCAGGAAGCCGATCGAGGCACGCCAGAACGAGACCCAGATGTTGCGGATGAGCTCGCCGGAGAGCAGCAGCTTCCAGCCCGCGAGCGCGACGTCGCTCGGCGCCGGCAGAACGCGCACCGGCACGAAGCCGGTGACGCTCGCCACCTGCCAGATCGCGATGATCGCGAGCGGCACGATCCACTGGACCAGGCCGTCGACGCGCGGCAGGCGAAAACCGCGCGGGAGCGAAACGCTATCGATCAAGCTCATGATTGCGACACCCGGTGCTGCGGACGATAATCGCTGCCGACGGTCTCGCCGAAGGGACCGCCATTGAAGTGCAGCTTGGTCACGTTGCTCGGCAGATCGAGCGAGAGCTTTGGGAATACCAGCTCGGCAAAGCGATAGGCTTCCTCCAGATGCGGATAGCCCGACATGATGAAGGTATCGATGCCGATGTCCTGGTACTCCTTGATGCGGGCCGCGACGGTCTCGGCGTCACCGACCAGCGCCGTGCCGGCGCCGCCACGCACGAGGCCGACACCGGCCCACAGGTTCGGCGCGATCTCGAGCTTGTCGCGCTTGCCGCCATGGAGCTGCGCCATGCGCTGCTGGCCGACCGAATCCATCCGCGCAAAGTTCTTCTGGGCGGTGGCAATGGTCTCGTCGCTGACGTGCTTGATCAGCTCGTTGGCGGCGCGCCAGGCCTCTTCATTGGTCTCGCGGACGATGACGTGAAGACGGATGCCGAACGAGAGCTTGCGGCCGCGCGCTTCCGCGATCGCCTTCACCTTGGCGACCTTCTCGGCAACCAAGGCCGGCGGCTCTCCCCAAGTGAGATATTTGTCGACGGCGTCCACCGCGACGTCGATGCCGGCATCGGACGAGCCGCCGAAATAGAGCGGCGGCCGCGGCGACTGCACCGGAGGAAACAGCAGCTTGCCATCCTCGATGTGGATGTGCTTGCCCTCGACCGTCACGGTCTTGCCGGCGAGGAGGTCGTTATAGACGTTGAGGAACTCGCGGGTGACCTCGTAGCGCTCGTCATGGCCGAGGAAGATGCCGTCGCCCTTGTTCTCGACGGGATCGCCGCCGGTGACGACATTGATGAGCAGCCGGCCGTTGGTGACGCGGTCGAGCGTCGCGGTCATGCGTGCGGCCACGGTCGGCGATTGCAGGCCGGGGCGAACGGCGACGAGATAACGCAGCCGCTCGGTGAACGGCGCGACGCTGGAGGCGACGATCCAGGAATCCTCGCAGGACCGCCCGGTCGGCAGCAGCACGCCGTAGTAGCCGAGCTGATCGGCCGCCTGCGCGACCTGGCGCAGATAGTTGAAGTTGACCTCGCGCCCGCCGATGCCGGTGCCGAGATAGCGGCCGTCACCGTGGGTCGGCAGGAACCAGAGGATATTCGCGTTGGACTTCGTACTCATGAACCTGGCCTCCGCGCCACGTCGGAAATCTTGATGGATTTGGGGATCAGGTTGAGCGCGAAGAATGCGTCCGCAACCTGCTGCTGGTCGGCGATGACGGCATCGGTCAGCGGCTTGATGCCGTAGGACTGCCGCTTCAAGGCGACCTCGACGACCGGCACCGACAGACCGATCGCCGGCGCGAGCTGCTCGGCGACCGCGTGGATATCGCCCTTGGCCCAGTCATCGACGGAGCTGAGCTCGGCGAGCACGGCATCGACGATCTTCGGGTTGGCCTCGAGGAATTTCTTCGAGGAGAAATAGAACTGATAGTTGGCGACGATGCCGGTGCCGTCGGCAAGCGTGCGCGCGCCGGTGGCGGCTTCCGCGGCGGCCTGGAACGGATCCCAGATCACCCAGGCATCGACCGCGCCACGCTCGAAGGCGGCACGCGCATCGGCCGGCGCCAGGAACACCGACTCGATCTCGGAGTATTTGACGCCCGCCTTCTCCAGCGCCTTGACCAGGAGATAGTGGACGTTGGAGCCCTTGTTGAGCGCTACCTTCTTACCCTTGAGATCGGCGACCGATTTCAGCGGGCTGTCCTTCGGCACCAGGATCGCCTCGCCCTTCGGCGCCGGCGGCTCGTAGGCGACATATTGAATGGGCGCGCCGGCGGCCTGCGCGAAAATCGGCGGGGCTTCGCCGGTGTTGCCGAAATCGATCGCGCCGACATTGAGCGCTTCGAGCAGCGGCGGGCCGGACGGGAATTCGGTCCACACCACCTTGTAGCCGTCGGCAGCGAGCTTCGGCTCCAGCGTGCCCTTGCTCTTGAGCAGCACCAGCTTGCCGTATTTCTGGTAGCCGATGCGGACCACCTTGTCCTGACCATAGGACGTGCCGACCGCAGCGGCGACGATGCCGATCGACAGCACGATGGCCGCGATCAGACGCTGAATGATACGCCTCATGTTCAAACCCCTGTGGGTGGGAAGGCTGGTCGGCACGATCAGGCTGCCGGGTTGCGCCAGACGATGTCGCGGATGACGATCGGCTTGGGGATCAGGCCGAGCTTGTAGAAGCGGTCGGCGACGCCCTGCTGAGTCGTGACGATGTCGTCGGTGACGGGACCGACCACGAAGTTCGAACGGTTCGCCGCGATGGTCTGGATCTCCAACGGAATGCCGGTGACCGCGGCGAGCGATTTGGCGACCTCGTCACGGTGCTGCTCGGCCCATTTGGCGGTCGCGGTGGTGACGTCGACGATCTGCTGCAGGATCGCGCCGTGATTCCTCGCGAAGTCGCGGTTGGCGATGTAGAAGGAGTTGGTCTTGGTGACCTCGCGCGCATTGATCAGGATGCGGCCGTTCTGCTTGGTCTCGCCGATCGCGAAATAGGGATCCCAGATCGCCCAGGCCTCGATGCTGCCATTGGCAAAGGCGGGGCCGGCATCCGGCGGCGTCAGATAGACCGGGGTGATGTCGGCATAGGTGAGCCCGGCCTTCTCCAGCGTCTGCACCACGATGTTGTGGGCGCTGGAGCCCTTGGTGAAGCCGACCCGCTTGCCCTTCAACTCCGCGATCGAGCGGATCGGCGAATCCTTCGGCACCAGGATGCCCTGGCCGTTGGTGATCGGCTGTCCCGCGGCATAGACGATCGCGGCGCCTGCGGCCTGCGCAAACACCGGCGGCGAATCGCCGACCGCGCCGTAATCGACGCTGCCGACATTCATCGCCTCCATCATCGGCGGCCCCGAGGAGAACTCGACCCATTTCACCTCGATGCCTTGCGGCGTGAAATGTTTTTCCAAGGCGGCCTGCTGGCGCGTGATGACCAGCACGCCGTTCTTCTGATAGCCGATACGAATTTCCTTCACCGCGCCCTGCGCATTCGCACGCGAGGCGAACGCAGCGGCGGCTGCAGTTCCAACGGACAGTTTCAGGAAGTCGCGACGCTGCATTCCAAGCTCCCGGCCGCGTGCGGCCGTCGTTCATTCAGATTTTGTGAATGATGGTGCGGGTTGCTGGATGTGTCGAGACAGCCGGAAAAATAGCGATGCGAGCACTGCGCACGTGGCGGAGTGCATGATTAATCTTTCAAGCGGCGAAGCGAATGAGGATGGAATTTTTCTGCACGCGAATGTGAGGGCTGCGCGGATTTTGGGCAATGCTCTCGGGGCCGGAACCAAAAACGGCGAAAACAACCCCATGCACAGTAGCCGGGGCGAGCAAAAACAATGACTTACGGATTAGCCGAAATCTGATTGACCCGTCGGGCAAAACAGGGGCATAATGACATCATGGCGGCGCTCGGGATGGGCGAGCATCCCAGTGAACTGATGCCGCCATCCCTCAAGCGCGTGCGCAGCGGATTCCTAGGACATGATCTCGTGACGCTGCGCACCGAGATTCGCAATGCCGCATTCGAGCACGTCTCCGACGGCCATATAGCGGTTCTTGCCGAAGCCGACGCCCGGCGGCGTCCCAGTCGCGATGAGGTCACCCGGCAGCAACAGCATGTGCGAGGAGAAATAGGCGACCATCTGATAGACGTCGAACAGCATATCGCTGGTGTTGCCTTGCTGCTCGAACTTGCCGTTCAGCTTGGTCCACATCTCCAGGTTCATTCCATCGACGCCGGTCGTCAGATACGGGCCGATCGGGCAGTAAGTGGGGCGCGATTTGGCGCGTACCAGATGTTGCTGCCCCTCCGCATCCACCTGCGTCGATCGATCGGAGATGTCGTTCAGACAGAGATACCCGAAGATATGACTGGCCGCCTCGGTCGCCGTGATGTCCTTCGTCTCGCGGCCGATGACGATCGCCAGCTCGGTCTCCCAATCGAGCTTCAGGCCCGGGTTGGGCCCACCGGAGATCGGGTCGAACGGTCCTGAGAGCGACGACGTTGCCTTCAGGAAGACCTCGGGTTCGGTCGGCGGCTTCATATGGAATTCCGCGATGTGCTTCCTGTAATTGAAGCCGGTCGCCGCAACCTGGCGAATGCCTTCAATCGGTGCGAGATAGGAGAACTTGCCGGCGACCGGACGCAAACGCGCCGTGTCGATGTTGGCGAGGGCGTTGGTGGCGATGGCGTCCGGTGTGATGTCCGATACGACCGGGCGCAGATCGAGGTGATCACTCCCTCTCAGGACGACCGGGACAGCGCCTTCTTCTGTAAGTACGCGCGCGACTTGCTGCATGGTTCACTTGGCTCCTTTCGGCTGACGCCCGATCTAGGCCGTCCGAAAGGAGAAAATGAATTCACAACGATTCGACCTCGTCGTTTCGTCAGACGTTCAGAACAATCGCCTGAGTTTTGAACGAAGACAGCCTCTTTGAGCGAAAACAGCCTCTTTGAACGAAGACAGTCTCTTTGGGCGAAGACAGCCTCTTGAACGAAGACAGACTTGGGCGCGCGTTCACAGCCAATGCATCCGTCGCCACGCCATCGGGCTCATGCCCGTCTCCTTCTTGAAGGCGACGCCGAATGCGCTTTGATTTGCAAAGCCGACCAGCTGTGCAATCGACGTCAGGTTCAGCTCGCGCTGACGGAGCAGAACCTTGGCCCGGTCGATACGCTGGCGACGCAGCCACGCGTGCGGCGCGATCCCCATCGACTGCTTGAAAGCGATCGAGAAATGCGACGTGGACAGGTTGCACAGGCTCGCGACCTCGGACAACGACAGGTCGTCAGCCAGACGGCTGACCATGTACTCGCAGGCCCGGCGTAAAATGTTCGGCGCAAGTCCGCCCCGGCGCGTGAAGGCCACCGCATCGGGATGGTTGGAAAAACTTCTGAAGACATGCAGGACGAGAAGCGTGACGGCGGTCTCGGCATAACACATGCCTTGCCGAGCGTCGCTTTCGCATTCCTCGGAAATGATCTGTGCAAGCTCCCAGGTCAGGGGATGGTTGTAGTCCCACGCCTCCACGAACTCGACGTCATGGCGGTGCTGGATTTCGACGGTGCGGAGCAGATATTCCGGCTCGAACTCGATCGCCAGGAATCGATAGTTCGACTTCTCCTTGATCCGAAATTCCACGGCAGTTTCAGGCGGCAGGACCAGACCGTAACGAGGCCTGTTCTTGTAGGCGCGAAGCTCTTTCCTTGATTCCGCATCGGCCTCGACATAGCCGGAGTTCCACGAGAATTGGAGCGCGAGCGACCGCGTGCGAATTTCGGCTGCGCCGGTGACCTTGCCTATTCTGTGCGTGGCGGCGATCCCGCCCGTCCACTTGATCTGCCGCGGTTGAAGCACGCTTCCCTTGACATCGGACCAGACGGTATCGCGGTGTCCGGGTGCGCTGAACATGGCAACAGGCGGGCCTGCCTGCGGTTGTGGAGCGGCGTGCTGTGCTCCGTCTGAATCAGACGTCATGTCTGCCTCCTCGTCCGCGCCGTTACGGCGATGATCATCGTCCCGGATCAAACCAGAGACAACTCATAGGAGGATCTGTTCAGCGACAGTCTTTGCCCAATGGCACGATTTTCGACTGCATACGGTTGGCAGGCGCCAGCGGCAGGCGAAGCCGTGCCCTAATGCAACCAATTCATCGGCAGATTCTGCAGCCCGCGAAACGCCCAGCCGCCGATCCGCACCGGCTCGTCATCGGCGATCTCGATCCGGCCGGCATGCGCGAACACCGTCGGCAGCGCGACGTCGGCGATCATGGCGCGGGAGGCCCAGGCTCCGGCGCAGAAATGCGGACCGGCTCCGAAGGCGACGCTCTTGGAGGTGTCACGCCGGACGTCGAACTGGTCGGCGCGCTCAAAATGCTTCTCGTCGCGGTTGGCGGAGCCGAACATCAGGAACACGCGTTCGTCGGTCTCGAAGGACACGTCGCGGATGCTCCACGGCTTTGCGATGCGCCGCGGCGACATGCCGATCGGCGAGATCCAGCGGGCATATTCCTCGAACGCCTGCAGCCAGCTCACCTCGCCCTTGCGCACGAGATCGAGCTGCTCGGGATGGGTCAGCAGCGCCCACACGGTGCCGGCGATCGCCTTGCGCGGCTCGTTCTGGCCGCCTGATATCGCAAGCTTGACGTTGGCGCGCACGCTCTCCATCGCCATGCCCGAGGCGAGGAGCACCCCCAAAATGCTCTGGTCGGGATTCTTGCGCATGACCGGCAGGATGTCGTCGATCGCAGCATCGATACCCGACGTCGCCGCGTGGCAGCGCGCCTCGACCGCGGGATCACCGGTGTAGTTGGCGATGCCCTCGATCATGCCCTGCGACCACGCATCCATGTCCGCATAGCCGATATTGGTAAGGCCGGTGATCGACTTCAGACATTCGCCGGAGAACGGCAACGCGAAGTCGCGCATGAAGTCGATCCGCGTGCCGGGCGCGATCGCATCGATGATACGGTCGGCATGCGCCTGGAACAGCACGGTCCAGTGCGCTTTCACGGTCTTCGGCGACACCGTCGGAAACATCGCGCGCCGCTCGATTTGATGCGCCTCGCCGTCCTTGCGCATCATGTTGTGGCCCATCAGCCGGTTCATCAGGCCGGCCGGCTGGTACGAGGAAAACACGTCGATCTGCTTCTCGGAGATCGAGATGTCGTCGCGGCTCGCCAGCAATGTCGAGCCGAGCTGCGGCACAAAGGCAATCGGCGCCTCCTTGCGCATCTTCGCAAGCATCGGATAGGGATCGGCCCAGAACGCGGCCGGGTCGATGTCGATGCGCGGCGCGGTGCTCAAGACAGTCTCCCCTGATGCTATTGTGCTTCAGGCCAGACTAGCGAACTCCGCTGACGGCGTCTGTCCCTAGCGATAGGGACGGACGGAGCACCCGGGTTATTGAGCCTCGGCGATCCTCGGTCCGGATGACGGCATCTGCGCGTTGGCTGCCAGGGGCCGGCTCATCGGCGATGCCGGGTCCGGCGATCGGGAAGCAGAGTCGGACGGCGCGCCCTGAGACGGACGGCGGGCAACGGCTCCCGGAAGCACGATCACCTTCGCACCGACCTTCACCCGGTCGTAGAGGTCCGTGACGTCCTCATTGGTCAGCCGGATACAGCCGGACGACACCCGCTTCCCGATCGTATCGGGCTTGTTGGTGCCGTGAATTCGATATTCGGTCTCGCCCAGGTACATCGCCCGGGCGCCGAGCGGATTGGTGGGGCCGCCTGCCATGAAGCGCGGCAGATAAGGCTGACGCACAACCATCTCTGCGGGCGGACGCCAGTCCGGCCATTCCGTCTTGCGAGCCACGGTCTGTTCGCCGGACCATGTGAAACCTTCGCGGCCGACACCGATGCCGTAGCGCATCGCCTGCGTGTCGTTCAGGACGAAATAGAGGAATGTGTTCTTGGTATCGATGATCACGGTGCCCGGCGGCTGGTGGCTGGCGTAGTCAACCACCTGCCGGACAAGTGCCCCGGGACCGTCAGCGGCTTTTGGTGGTTCGACCAGAGGCGCCGGGGCCGGGATCGGAACCGGAACAGGGGCAAGAGCCGGCGCTGCCGCTGCTGCACGAACTGGAGGTGCCACGTAAACCGGCGATGACGATGCCTGGGCCTGGGGTGGGGACGGCTTCCGTGTCGGTTGCTCGCTCGCCGGGTGATACAGCAAACCGTACCCCGCTGCGGCGACGGCCACGACGCCAATTGCAACGCGCGCGGCCATTGGCAGTGCGAACGTCTCCGCCTTTCCACGCTTGGCCCGCTTACCCATACTCTTTCCCCAGGTCACTATGCCTGAAGAGGTAACCCAGCAAAATTTAAGAAACTTCGAAGCGATGCCGCCCGGGCAGGAACCGTCGGTGATGGTTAACGCCGAATTCTTGGTCGGCAATTTCAGAAATGGAAGTACTGCTTGTATTGAGGTAGCGGCGGGAACAACGCACTTCCCATCGCGGTCGCGAAGCAGCGTCAACCTGCGAAGCAGGCGCCATCTGGAACAGTTGTTGCGCCCAAAGTCAGGCTGCCGCCTTGTTCTTTATGGCGCCGACGATCGCGGTCAGTATAGCGCCGCCTGCGCCACCCGCGACCGCCTGAGAGATAATACCGCTCACACTGAAATTTCCTGATTGTGCCGCTGCCAGGACAGAAGGCAACAACAGGGTCGCGATCTGCCCGAGGAGCCCGCCTCCGACCAGACCTGAGATAATGTTTCCAGCCGTGCCCAGATCAAATGTGGGGGACGATTTGCCAACGCCATAGCCGCCGACGGCGCCTGCAATGAGATTGATCAGAATCTGCTCCATGTCGATCTCCTCAATAAATGGCGATGGGGAACGAGATTCGGGGGAAAGCCGCCCGATCACGTGACGTGCCCCCGGCGTCTCGCAATGAAGCCGTAACTGCTATCCGTTCGCAATTTTGCGACAGCGTCCAGTAGAGCAGGCTTGATACACATCAAGGGTTCAACGGATCATGCTTTAGGCTCATCCACCTCGCGCGTCGCGCACCGCCTGCGCGACTTTCGTCGCCTGCGACACTCGTCCGATCTTTGCGCCTGCAATGATCTTTCTTCGGCGTGTGCTTGCCTTCGGCACCATTCCTTCCCCTGCGGTCGCTCCGGCTGGCGGATAAGTCGTGAAGTTCGCGGCGCGATGCAGCGCGAGAGCCTTTCGAGCCGCCTCCACATGCGCGGTCCGAGCTGCCAGGTTGTGGAGACGCCTCAGCTCGTTGTTCAACCGCTTCAGCGCCGCGGCGAAGACTTGCTTGCGTTCTGATGCATGCTCGGCGGTTCCGGGAAAGCTGGCTCCGCGAGCCTCGGCCTTTCCACGCCCCTCTCGCTGCCTTTGTCGGCCGAACGTTCGCTCCTTATCGCGCATCTTGCGCAGGCGGGGTCGCATGTCCTCAAGCTCAGCGATTTCGACGTCATAGATGGCGGGATGGTGCGTGAGGCGGATCGTCTCATATTCTTCGTGGCTGAGCAGGCTGCGTTCGAACTTGCAGGGGACCGACATTCTCATCCCTCCGTTTGAGTCCTTGAAGTTCAGGCAGACGGACTCGTCCAGGTCGACGATTTTCTCAATCACCAAGCCGCACCCACCAACAATGATCGGCCACCTCAGCGGTCGGTTCCTTCTGCTCGCCTGGCGGGCCGAGATCCCATTTTGTCGCCGGATCAATGCAAAACAGGGTCAGTCCGCCGCTCGTCCAGTCGTAGACCTTCTTGACCCGGTACATCGTGCCGCCTGGTCCGAGGCGGCTGCAGATGTTGGTGAACATGCCGGTTCCCGCGGCGGGGTTGTCCGGCAGGGGATGGCGGTCGACAAAATGCAGCGCCGCCGAGAGGCCATCCCTGGCGCGCGTGCGTTCCAGCTCCTTGGTGTTCTCCAGGTCGAAGCAGGCGAGCGTTTGGAACTGCAACGTGATGATGTCGTCGACTTGGGGCGGCTTGGCGGTATGGGCTGGAGTGATGGCAGCTCCGGCCAAAGCTGCAATCAGCAGAGATAATCGCTTCATGGCCGTGGCTCCCTTCACGATTTCAGCCCCGTGGCCTCCGCGAGCTTGGTCAGGAGAAGTACCTCAGCCGAAACTGACGCGAGTCCATCACAGGCCAGGAGCCGAACCCACGCGAAGCCTCGCCCGGTGCGCCCGCAGCGCTCAATTACTGTCTGCCCTGCCGCGAGCGTCCGAATGCATAGCGCGGATTGAGCCCGCAGGACGCATGGGTGCCGGAGGCAGCCACCCTGCACTGCTGGAGAGTCGAGAACTGGCAGTTGCCGGGAAAGCCCCAGCGACGGCCTTGCAGGCAGTAGCGATCTGCGAACGCGGGCGAGAGTGATCCGACCGTGATCAGGATCAGGATGGCGGAGACCGCAGCAAACACAATACGGCCCATCTGAGTCCTCCTGTACGACGCGCTGGGTGAGTGCTCACCTGTGCTCCAGTTGGGTTGGAAAGGCACTGGGACCAAGCTCGACTATAAACTTCAGCGTTCCGAATGATGATCCGATCATACCCTGAGAGTTCGCGGTGAATTTCCCGATATCCTGCGTCGCGCGGAATTTTGGTGCCGATCTCGGGAACAGCCACAGTCTGTTCGCCGGACCACGTGACCCCTTCGCGGCCGACGCCGATGCCGTAGCGCATCGCTTGCGTGTCGTTCAGGACGAAATAAAGGAAGATGTGAGTCGCCCAACGGCAAATCGTATTTCTCGAGAGTGTGGCCCGTGAGAGACAGGGGAAAGCAAGGCCTTGTAGTCGAATGGGGCTACGGGAAGAACTGGCAGTTATCGTTACCCTGTTTTGGGGGGCGTCATGAAGCCGTTCCTTGGAAGCGCCGCACTTCTTGCAATCTGTGTGAGTGTCACCGCGCGTGCCGCGGATATGCCGCTGAAGGCTCCGCCGATTCCCTCACCGGCCTACAATTGGTCAGGATTTTATCTTGGCGTAAATCTCGGTGGCGCGTGGACCAGCGGCAGCCTGAACATTCCAGGCAACAATGTGTATGGCGGCATCACCGAATTCATCGGTGGCATTCAGGCTGGCTATAATTTCCAGGCCGATCATCTTTTGCTTGGCGTCGAAGGTGATTTCGATGGGGCGACGTTTGGTCATCCCGCGCTTCCGACACCTACGCTCGGCACCGTCAGGCAGAACTGGATTGGAACGATTGCAGGCCGCGTCGGCCTGGTGGAGGATAAGTGGCTCCTATACGCCAAGCTTGGCGGCGGCTGGGTGCACAGCAATGCCTTGCTGAACTTCCCCGGCGTCACCTGGCAGGGGTCCAACACCAGCCCCGGCTGGCTGGCTGGCGTGGGTGTCGAGTACGGATTCAAACCGAATTGGACGCTCAAACTCGAATACGACTACATTGGGCTGGGACACTGGACGTCGCCTACCGTCCCGTCAATCCAGTTGAACCGTGACCTTCAAATGGTCAAGTTCGGTGCAAACTACAAATTTGAGAGCGGCCTTCCCGACAAGGTCGCGCCGACAAAAGTCGCGCATTCTGTCGAACCTGCCGAAGATGAAGACCTCGCCCAAAAATCGCAGAACCCTATCGCCGATCTCGTCAGCGTTCCGTTCCAGAGCAATACGAATTTCAACGCCGGGCCGTTCAACCGCACCCAGGAAGTGCTCAACATTCAGCCTGTCATACCGCTGCGCATCAACGCGGACTGGAACGTGATCTCGCGCACCATCATGCCCGTGATCAGTCAACCCAGTCCGTTTTTCAACAACAACACGAATGGAATTGGCGACATTACCCAACAGTTCTTCTTCACGCCGACCCATCCAGGCACTCTGATCTGGGGCGTCGGTCCCGTCTTTACGGTCCCGTCCGCGACCGATCCGATTCTCGGAACCGGTAAGGTGCTGTTCGGCCCGACCGCGGTTGCCCTCGTAACGCCCGGACATTGGGTGATCGGCGTGCTGGTCAACAATCAGTGGTCAGTTGGCGGCAATCCGTTGCGGCCGCCCGTGAACGAGTTTCTCGCGCAGCCGTTTGTCAACTACAACATGGCGCACGGCTGGTACCTGACAAGCTCACCAGTTATCACCGCGGACTGGCTGGCAGCGCCGGGCCAGCAATGGACCGTCCCGATCGGCGGCGGCTTTGGTCGAATCTTCAAGCTCGGCGACCAGCCGGTGAGTGCAAATATTGCCGGCTACTAGAATGTCGTTCGTCCAACCGGCGCACCAAATTGGCAGTTGCGAGCCCAATTATCTCTGCTCTTTCCCGAGAGGTAAGAGATCGGCGAAGGGGCCTAAGGGTGACGCCCGAACGGCTCCGGTATTCGCCCCGGTCGGCATAAGGACTGTCGCCGCGAAATCCTTAAGCACCAGCCGACAACCAACACTTTGGCGCTGGAGACAGAGGACAGCTATGGGCTCCAGAAGACGACAATCCTGGCGGGCGGGCTGCGTATCCGCCTTGCTCCGAAGCGGATCGCGGACTAAGAGCCCCTTAGTTCAGGCTGTGAGGCCCCGCGAACAGGCGCAGCACGATCGAAAACAATTCATTCTGCGAGGAGATGCCGAGCCGCTCATAGGCGCGCTTGCGGTAGGTCAGGGTCGAGTGCAGGCTGATGCCGAGGGCTTGCGAGATCGCCTCGGAGCTGAAGCCTTCGAGGATGCGGCGGCAGACCTCCTGCTCCCGCGGCGTCAGCGCCGAGAGCGGCGCGCGCGTCGCGAACAATGTACCGAGGTTCTGGTCGGGCGTTGCGGCCTGCTGGAAATGACGTGCGACGCTGGCGCCGATCGCGGGCGCGATCGCTTGAAGCCGCGCACGCTGCGCATCGTCGAAGCGGCCCTGGGACGTGATGCGGTAGAAATTGACGTAGAAGCAGGTGTCGCCGGTCCAGATCGCGGTGGCGCATTTGTCGACGATGTTGGACTCCTGGAAGAAGATCTTCCGGTAGCGCGCGCCATACATGCGCGGCGCGAACGACGGCAGCACGATCGGCGCGCTGCTCTCGGCTTCGAACAGCGCACCGCGGTTGGGATCGGATTCGTGGAACTGGCCGGCATAGGCGGCGCCGAGATCGCCGCCGGTCGGGATGTTGCCGGCATCCAGCAGGCAGCGCGCCGCACCCGCGCGCGTCAGCGCAAACACCATGCAATGGCCGACGCCGGCCTGCCGGCGCAGGGTGTCGATGAGGATGTTTGGGAAGTCCGGGCGGCCGATGGCGAGCACCGCGGACGTGACATCGCCCGCCGCCAAACCTGAGCCTGTCCCATGGGACCGCATCGCTTCCTCCGTCAGACGCCTTTTGCCGGAGGTTAGCAGCAAGGGGATTTTCCCGGAAGCCGGCGAGGCCAGCGTACGAGGCGGCTGGGTCGACTGATTCCGATTCACCAGTCCAAGCCTACCTAATCCAAGCCTATCTAACCCAAGTCTACCTAAGTATGCCCCCTTCATACCCGTGCGCAATGGCGCCATCCGAGTGCGTGATGCTACCAATAAATCCGGAGTGAAAAGCAACGGAACCGGTCTTGCGAGCCGGCAGTTGCGGGGCAAGGACGGCGGCGTAGTGCCCGCCGGCCTTTCTCGACCGAGCGGCGCGTGGCCGCTCAATTGGTGTCTACTGCCACGCTTGGCCGCAGAGAGTACGCCATGAGAAACATCGCCGAACTCCTGATGCGATTCTGGCAAGGGGGCCAGTCCACATCCAATACTGAAATCGCAGCTATTGCCGAAAACCGAGATCGATCTAGCATGGCTGATTTTGTCCGGATCCTGCAGTCCTACGATCAAGACGCGTACGGCAGGAGCTAGGGGCGACCGCGTCAGTCCTCGATATGATTGTTCGAGCAAACAATCGACTTAACCAACGGCTTATCCCGCCGCGGCCTTCGCCGGCGCGACGTTGATGGCGAGCTTGCCATAGCGGTCCGTGAAGGCTTCGGTGTCGATCTCTTCCAGCTTGATCTCGCCGCTCATCACGCTCCTCTTCCAGGCGGCCTGCGCCGGATCGTTCTGGAACTCCGGCATCACCTCGCGGCCGAACAGCTCGAGCGACTCGCAGATGTGCTCGTGGCTGTTCTTGCCCGCTTGATTCAGCAGGATGACCTGATCGATGTGCGACGACTGGAAGCGCTTCAGCTTCTTAGCGATGGTCTCGGGCGAGCCGATCAGGCCGCCGCGCAGCGCCGCCTCCTGCGCCTCGGGATTGTTGCGCTTCCACTTGTTGTACTCGTCCCACATGTTGACGGTGTAGGGCGCGGGACGCTGGCGGTTCTGCGAGGCGCCGTAGAAGCGCAGCGCGAACTGGAAGAAGGTGGCGCCGTCGGCGCGCGCGCGTGCCTCTTCATCCGTCTTGGCGCACATGAAGAACGAGACCAGCGCCATGTTCGGATTGATCTCGTAATCGGCGAGCTTATGCAGTCGTTTCGTCATGGCGTTGTAGTAGGCATGCACCCAGGCATGCGCAGCATCGGCGCTGACGAACTGGAAGCCGAGCGCGCCAAAGCCGTGACGGCCGGCGCGCTCGATGGTCGGCAGTTGCGAGCACGCCATCCACAGCGGCGGATGCGGCTTCTGCACCGGCTTGGGCACGACGTTGCGCAGGGGGATGTCGAAATACTTGCCGTGATGCTCGGAGCCTGCGTCCTTGAACATCGGGAAGATCGCGGCGACGGCCTCTTCGAACACTTCCTTCTTGGTCTCCATGTCGCGGCCGAACGGCGTCAGCTCGGTGATCGAGGCGCTCTCGCCCATGCCGAATTCGCAGCGGCCGTTGGAGAGCAGGTCGAGCACCGCGACACGCTCGGCGACGCGCGCCGGATGGTTGGTGGTGAGCTGCAGGATGCCGTGGCCGAGGCGGATGTTTTTCGTGCGCTGGCTGGCGGCGGCGAGGAAGGATTCCGGCGAAGGCGAGTGCGAATATTCTTCGAGGAAGTGGTGCTCGACGACCCAGGCGTGGTCATAGCCGAGCTTGTCTGCAAGCTCCATCTGCGAGAGTGCGTTCTGATAGAGCCTGAGCTCGTCGCCGGCGACCCAAGGCCTTGGCAGTTGCAGCTCGTAGAATATGCCGAACTTCATGACGCCTCTCCCAAGTTTTTTGCCCGCTTATTCTTGTTGCAGGCATCTTAATGTGCGGGACGGCGCTGTCTACGCAGTCGCAATTCCGCCATGCGGGAGAACGCGCTTTTCGGCGCGGCGGCCATTCAGGACCGCACCGATGAAAGTGAAGCGCACCAGGAGATGATAGCTCGCCAGCATCGGCGGAATGGCGACGACGAGAATGATCGCGAACTTGACCAGCCCGGGCCAGTCGAGCTGCGACAGCGCGACCTGTAACGTCATCACGATCGGCATGTGGATCAGATAGAGCCAGTAGGAGGCGTCGGCGAGATAGCGCCGTGTCGGGCTGAAGCCCGACATGAAGCGGAGCGCGAGACCCATGACCGCGAAGGTCGCAATCCAGATTGCCGGTGCGTAGAGGATGGCGGAGACAAGCCTGAGCGCGGCGAAACTGACCGGCAATTTCGGCGCGCCCGGCGCAGACAACATCACACCCGAGAGCACGAAGCTGATCAGGATCAGAGCGATCGCGAGCAGGAGGTGCGGAAGCCAGCGCCGCTCGATGAGCCGCTGCAGATCGACCTGCCGATGCAGCAGCCAGCCGACGGCGAAGGCGGTGCCGAAGCCGATCCAGGCCTGCGCGTTGGTGATGAGCGATTGATCCGGCGTCCTCACACCCATCACATTGATCCAGCGTTGATCGAGACAGAATGCGATGCCGATCGGGATCGCCAGAACAAGGGGGGCCAGCGGACTTCTCATGATCCCTGCGAAGAGGCGATCAATCACAGCTCGCCAGGTGCCTGACGCATCGAGCCAGACAAAGGCGCCGCGCAGCAAGAGCATGGCGACATAGAGCTCCAGCAGCACATAGATGAACCAGAGGTGGGTCAGGGGGAAATTCGGCAGCACCGGCGGCCAGCTGCGGGGCCAACCGCCATTCGGAAAATGAGACGCCCAGATCACGATGAGGCTCATGGGCGTGAACAGGATCGGCCAACCGACCACAAGCGGCAGCCCAATTCTCTGGAGCCTGTCCCGGACGAAACCCCACGTGCCCCGGCGATGAAAGCTCATGCGGGCGAAGAAACCCGCCATCAGGAAGAAGGTCGTCATCCGGAAGACGTGGATGGTGAAAGTCAGCGGGCCCACGAGCAGGCTTGAATGGGCGTCCTGGATAAACCAGAACCGGGGCGTTGCAGGCACGAACGACATTGCCGCGTGCAGGAAGATGCCAAGCAGCAGGGCAGCTCCCCTGAGCGCATCGAGGGCGTGGAGTCGTTCTGATGCAGGGACGGCGGAGGGCGAAGTGGACATGGATGGGCTCGCGCTGGCTGGACAGGTCTTTCTGCCCCGCAATCTGCCCAATCGGGCCGCGGCCATCTCGCCCGATCCAAAAATCGGCTAGCCGATTTCTCGACGCGGCCGGCTGATTTCAGCCATGTCCGGCCGGCTCAGCGCCTCGCGCCGGAATTCGGTCGGGGTCACGCCGGTCTCGGCCTTGAAGGCCCGGTTGAAAGGTCCGATCGACTGGAAGCCCGCATCCATGGCGATGGTCAGCACGGGGACCTCCCGTTGTGTCACATCGGACAGCGCCAGCCTGGCATCCTCGATGCGGTAGTGATTCAAGAACGCATTGAAGTTCCGATAGCCCAGCCCTTCATTGATGGCCTGGCGCAGCCGGTGCTCGGGAACGTCGAGCCGTGCCGCGAGCGCCCCGATCGCAAGACCTTCCTGCCGGTAGGTTCGCTCCACGGTCATCAGATGGTCGAGACGCCGCAGCAGGATGGGGTCAACCGCGACCCGGCCCGCGGGAGCACGATCGGCCCCGCGCGCGTCGCCGGATGCGATGGCCGCCGTGGCGTCGTTGACGGGCACGGCCGGCTGCGTCACGAAAGCACCCAGTCCGGCGAGCATGGCCACCACGAACAGGCCGAGCGCAGTCGGGAGACTGCCGGGCGCGCCGGGGACCGCGACGGGAACTGCGGCGAAGCCGGCGCCGGCGACGGCTGCAATCAGCCCGACATTGATCGCCAGCATCGCCAGCCGCAGCCGGCGGCGCCGCGCGACCAGATCGGCACGCCAGGTCTTGACCGTCTGGACCGCGGCCGCGAGAGCCGGCGCCAGAGCGACCAGCGCCAGGACCCGGCCGCCGGCCACGGCCAAAGCGGGCCAGTACGCCCAGCCCAGCGCGATCGCAAAGCCGTAGGCCACGATGCCCAGCCACAGGGCGCCGTGCCATCGCCTGAGCACGAAATCGTCGTCGAACGCCGCGCGCGCCCACAGCCAGAAGACGACAGGCTGCGCGGACAGGATCGGCAACACCCACCACCATGACGATTTTGGAAAGAACGGAGCAGTCGCGATGGAGTAGAAGACGCCTCCGGTGCACATGGCGATGCCCAGAAAGGCGTTCTGATGAGCGGCACGGCGCTGAAGCGCCACGAGAATGATCAACAGGAACACGCCGCTCGTTGCGCCGCGAAGCCCGAGATCGATGGCCGTGAGCCCCATCACACCTTGTCGTCTCCACCAGGGAACTCAACTCTCGCATCGTCTTCGCGCGTGCACAATCTAAACTTGCGCTTGCTAAACTTAACCTTGGGTTGTGGCGGCTTCGACCATAGCAACTTGAGCGATTGATCCAGATCAACGCGTTAGCGGCTCGAACGTATCTAAAGAGCAGCAAGGCAACGGCCCGGATGCCGTCCCGATTCCCCATACCATTTCAGAGAGACCGAATATGTCGGCCCCTGACGACACGACTTCGCGCGTGCGCCGTAAGCGCATGGAGATTTTTGCGTTCCTGTTCCTGACCGCGGTCGTGATGCCCGTCCTCGCGGTCGGAACGGTCGGCTCTTACGGGCTCGGCGTCTGGATCTACCAGATGTTCGCCGGCCCTCCCGGCCCCCCTTCTTCCCCGCATTGATCTTCTCACAGCGAAAGACAGCCATCATGGCCCACACCACATTCAACCGCCGTGCATTGATCATCGGCCGGGTGCTCAGCGCCGAGCGCGTCATCTCTCCGCCCGGCTGCGAGATCGCCAGCATCGTCGTGCAGGCGCGCCCCGAGCGCCTCGACGCGCTGGAAGCCGCGATCACTGTGCTTCCCGGCTGCGAGATTCACGGACGAGACCCGCGCGGCAAACTCGTCGTCGTGACCGAAGCGCCGGATGCCGGCAGCCTCGGCACCATGCTCAACACCATCCAGTCGCTGCCGGACGTCTATTCCGCAGCGCTGGTCTTCCACGCCATCGAAACCGCCTGAGTCAGGAAGAGCCATCATGACATCGCCAAAGCTCGACCGCCGCCAGATGCTCAAGCTCGAGGCCGCCGCGATTGCGGCCGCCGCAGCAGGCATGCCGGCTCCGGCGCTCGCCGCCAACCTCGTCAGCGAACGCGACAACAGCGAACTGAAATGGGACAAGGCCGCCTGCCGCTTCTGCGGCACCGGCTGCTCCGTGATGGTCGCGACCAAGGACAACCGCGTCGTCGCCACCCATGGCGACATCAAGGCCGAGGTCAATCGCGGCCTCAACTGCGTCAAGGGCTACTTCCTCTCCAAGATCATGTACGGCCATGACCGGCTGACGCAGCCGATGCTGCGCAAGACCAACGGCAAGTACGACAAGAACGGCGACTTCACGCCTGTTAGCTGGAACGAAGCCTTCGACATCATGGAAGTGAAGTGGAAGGAAGCCTTTAAGAAGCGCGGGCCCAACGGCGTCGCCATGTTCGGCTCGGGCCAGTGGACGATCTGGGAAGGTTATGCGGCCTCAAAGCTGTTCAAGGCCGGCTTCCGCACCAACAACATCGACCCCAATGCACGCCACTGCATGGCCTCGGCCGTCGCCGGCATGATGCGCACCTTCGGCATCGACGAGCCGGCCGGCTGCTATGACGACATCGAGGCCACCGATGCCTTCGTGCTGTGGGGCTCCAACATGGCGGAGATGCACCCCATCCTGTGGACGCGCCTCGCCGACCGCCGGCTGTCCGCGCCGCATGTCCGCGTCGCCGTGCTCTCGACCTTCGAGCACCGCTCGTTCGACCTTGCCGACATCGGCATGGTGTTCAAGCCGCAGACCGACCTCTACATCCTCAACGCCATCGCCAACCACATCATCAAGACCAACAGGGTCAACAAGGACTTCGTTGCCGCCCATACCATCTTCCGGCGCGGCCAGACCGACATCGGCTACGGCCTGCGACCCGAGCATCCGCTGCAGAAGAAGGCGACGGGCGCAGCCAAGGCCAACGACTCCACCGACATGAGCTATGACGAGTACGTCAAGTTCGTCTCGGACTACACGCTGGAGAAGGCGGCCGAGATGTCCGGCGTGCCGCTGAACCGGCTCGAGGCGCTGGCCGAGCTCTATGCCGATCCCAAGACCAAGGTGGTCTCGTTCTGGACCATGGGCTTCAACCAGCACACCCGCGGTGTCTGGTGCAACAACCTCGTTTACAACATCCATCTTCTGACCGGAAAGATCTCCTCGCCCGGCAACAGCCCGTTCTCGCTGACCGGCCAGCCCTCGGCGTGCGGCACCGCGCGCGAGGTCGGCACGTTCTCGCACCGCCTGCCGGCCGACATGGTCGTGACCAACAAGGCGCATCGCGATCACGCCGAGCATCTCTGGCTGCTGCCCGAAGGCACCATTCCCGACAAGAACGGCGCCCACGCCGTGCTGCAAAGCCGGATGCTGAAGGACGGCCTGATCAACGCCTATTGGGTGCAGGTCAACAACAACCTCCAGGCCGGTCCCAACGCCAACGAGGAGACCTATCCGGGCTTCCGCAACCCCGACAATTTCATCGTGGTCTCGGATGCTTATCCCTCGGTGACGGCGCTCGCCGCCGATCTGATCCTGCCGACCGCGATGTGGGTGGAGAAGGAAGGCGCCTACGGCAATGCCGAGCGGCGCACGCAGTTCTGGCACCAGCTCGTCAAGGCGCCTGGTGAAGCCAAGTCCGATCTCTGGCAGCTGATGGAGTTCTCCAAGCGCTTCAAGATCGAGGACGTGTGGCCGGAGGAGCTGATCGCCAAGAAGCCGGAGGTGCGCGGCAAGACGCTGTTCGACGTGCTCTACAAGAACGGCCAGGTCGACAAATTCCCAACCACGGACATCGAGGAAGGCTATGCCAACGAGGAATCCAAGGCGTTCGGCTTTTACGTACAGAAAGGCCTGTTCGAAGAGTACGCCTCGTTCGGGCGCGGCCATGGCCACGACCTCGCGCCGTTCGACGCCTATCACCGCGAGCGCGGCCTGCGCTGGCCTGTCGTCAACGGCCAGGAGACGAAATGGCGTTTCCGCGAAGGCAGCGACCCCTACGTCAAGCAGGGCACCGACGTGCAGTTTTACGGCTACCCCGACGGCAAGGCCCGCATCTTCGCCCTGCCCTACGAGCCGGCGGCGGAATCGCCCGACAACGAATATCCGTTCTGGCTCTCGACCGGCCGCGTGCTCGAGCACTGGCATTCCGGCACGATGACGCGCCGCGTGCCCGAACTCTACAAGGCGTTCCCCGAGGCCGTGTGCTTCATGCATCCCGACGACGCGTCGGAAGCCAAGCTCCGGCGCGGCGATGAGGTGAAGGTCGTCTCGCGCCGCGGCTTCATCCGCGCCCGCGTCGAGACGCGCGGCCGCGACCGGCCGCCGCGCGGCCTCGTGTTCGTGCCGTGGTTCGACGAATCCAAGATGATCAACAAGGTGACGCTCGACGCCACCGATCCGATCTCGCTGCAGACCGACTACAAGAAATGTGCCGTGCGCATCGAGCGGGTGACCCAGTCATGATGAAACGCTTTGGCATTGCCCTGCTCGCGGTCGTGATCGCCGCGGGCGCGAGCTCTCTCGCCGCGCAGACCGTCAATTCAGGCCTGCGCGGAGCGACCCCGCTCAACGACGAAGGCCCGGCGCCGCCGATGCTGCCGAACCGCAACACGTCCGAGCGGGAATCGCGCAACTATCCGGAGCAGCCGCCCGTTATCCCGCACACGATCGACGGCTACCAAATCGATCTCAACGGTAACAAGTGCCTGTCCTGCCACGCGCGGGCGCGCACCGCGGAATCGCAGGCGCCGATGGTCTCGATCACGCATTTCATGGACCGCGACGGCCAGTTCCTGGCCTCGATCTCGCCGCGGCGCTTCTTCTGCACGGAATGTCACGTGCCGCAGAACACCGCCAATCCGCCCGTCAGCAACGACTTCACCGACATCGACACGCTGCTGTCGCGCTCCAGCCCCGGTGGCCGCCGATGACGACGACTGCTGACGAGCCAAAAGCCAAGCGCGGCTTCATCGCGCGAAGCTGGGCCTTTTTGCTCGAGCTCTGGCAGGTGTTGATCCGGCCGAGCTCGGTGTTCGGGCTCGGCGTGCTGGTGCTGGCCGGCTTCATGGCCGGCGTGATCTTCTGGGGCGGCTTCAACACCGCGCTGGAACTGACCAACACCGAGAAGTTCTGCACCGGCTGCCACGAGATGAAGGACAACGTCTTCGCCGAGCTGAAGTCGACCATCCACTTCACCAACCGCTCCGGCGTGCGCGCGACCTGCCCGGACTGCCACGTGCCGCACAACTGGACCGACAAGATCGCACGCAAGATGCAGGCCTCAAAGGAGGTCTGGGGCAAGATCTTCGGCACGATCAACACCCGCGAGAAATTCCAGGATCATCGCCTCGAGCTCGCCGCGCATGAATGGGCGCGCTTCAAGGCCAACGATTCCCTGGAATGCCGCAACTGCCACAGCGCCGATTCCATGGACATCACCAAGCAGTCGCCGCGGGCCTCGGTGGCGCACCAGCGCTTCCTGTTCACCAAGGAAAAGACCTGCATCGACTGCCACAAGGGCATCGCCCACCACCTGCCCGACATGCGCGGCGTTCCCGGCTGGCAGTAGGGCCGTTCGCGACCGGATTCGCCCCGCTTGAACCGGCGGGGCGAATGGTTAGTTTTGGGGGATGGCGAATCGCCTCGTTTCGCCCTTTCTCAAGACAGATATGGCCACTTTCACCCCGCATCAGGACGCCGCGCTAAAAGCCGTTGGCGACTGGCTCAAGGCAAAACCCGGACGCAACGGCACGCCGCCGATCTTCCGCCTGTTCGGCTTTGCCGGCACCGGCAAGACCACGCTGGCGCGGCACATCGCCGAGGGCGTCGACGGCGAGGTGAAATTCGCCGCCTTCACCGGCAAGGCGGCCCTCGTCATGCGCAACAAGGGTTGCGACGAGGCCTCCACCATCCACTCGCTGATCTACCGCGCCCGCGAATCCGGCGAGGAGCAGCCGAGTTTTGAGCTGTGGGACGACGCGCCGGCCTCCAAGGCCAAGCTGATCGTGATCGACGAATGCTCGATGGTCGACGCCGAGCTCGGCCGTGACCTGATGTCGTTCGACTGCCCGCTGCTGGTGCTGGGCGATCCCGCGCAGCTTCCGCCGATCCAGGGCGGCGGCTTCTTCACCAACACCGAGCCGGACGCGATGCTGACCGAGGTGCACCGCCAGGCCCAAGACGATCCGATCGTGCGGATGTCGATGGACGTGCGCGAGGGCCGCGAGCTCGACATCGGCCGTTACGGCGAGAGCGAGGTGGTGTCACGCAAAGAGCTCGATCCCGACCGCGTCATGGGCGCCGACCAGGTCCTGGTCGGCCGCAACAACACGCGACGCGCCTACAACATGCGGGTGCGCCAGCGCCAGAACATCGAGGATGTCTTTCCGGTCGCCGGTGACAAGCTGGTGTGTCTGCGCAACAACCGCAAGAAGGGCCTGTTCAACGGCGGCCTGTGGCGCGTGAAGTCGCGCAACACCTCGCGTTCGAAATCGCGCATCCTCTCGATGCGGCTGTCGCCGGACGAGGATTTCGGCCACAAGGTGACGAAGGTCTCGGTGCGCGCCGATTGCTTCGAAGGCGGCGTCGAGCAGATCGCCTGGGAGCAGCGCAAGCCCTATGATGAGTTCGACTACGGCTACGTGCTGACCGTGCACAAGTCGCAGGGCTCGCAATGGGACGACGTCGTGCTGTTCGACGAGAGTTTTGCGTTTCAGGACAGCCGGGCAAGGTGGCTGTACACGGGCATCACGCGCGCAGCGAAAAGGCTGAGCATCGTCGTTTAGAACGCCGCTGCCGTAGGGTGGGCAAAGGCGCGCAGCCGTGCCCACGATCTCTCTCCGCATCGAAAAATGGTGGGCACGCTTTCGCGTTGCCCACCCTACAGCACCGTCGTAGCCCGGATGGAGCGAAGCGTAATCCGGGGTTGGCTCCGCGGTCGGGATTCCCGGATTTCGCTTCGCTTCATCCGGGCTACGATCCCCTCACTTCCCCGCGACAAAATAAAAATCCTCGCGTCCCGGCGGCGAGCCGTAGGTGAACGGCTGCTGCTCGCGCTTGGTCGCGGACCAGACGTCGTCGCGGACGATGTCGAACAGTTTCCGGATTTCGACCTTCGGCACCTTGATCTCGCGGGCGAGCGCGGTGGCGAACGGGCTGTCGGCGCCGCCGTCGCCGTCCATCGCGGTCTCGCCGTGCTTGGCGGCGTAGACGACCATGAACCCGGCGCCGGGCTCGATGTTGGAAAAGCCCTTGTCCACCAGCTTGAGCGACAGCGTCCGCTGCATGGTCGGCGCGAACGGATTGTCGCGGCACGCATCCAGCATCACCAGCCGCACCTTTCGCGCAGCACCGACGGCGGCGATGACCTGCTCCAACGCGACCGCCTGGGCCTCGGCATCCTTGTCGGCGGCGAGCTTGGCGTCGACGGGAACGAGATAGTTCACACCGCCGATCTCGAAGCCGTGGCCGGCGTAGTAGACCACAGCCCAGTCAGCCTTCTCCGCCTCGGCGGCGAAGGTCGCGAGCGCTTCGAAGAACTTGTCGCGGGTGAGATCGCTGACCGAGATCACGGTCTGGAAGCCGACATCGCGCAGGACGTCGGCGATCAATTTCGCGTCGCGTGGCGGATTGGGCAAGGCGTGCACGTTCTTGTAGGCGCCGTTGCCGACCACGAGCGCGACGCGGCGTCCGGTGGGCGCGGCCTGCTCCTGCGGCGTCAGCGCTGCGAGCCGCTCCTGCGCAATCGTGCGGGCGCGCGCGACGTCGAACTCGTCGAACCTCGTCAGCGAATAAGCCGCGGCGCGATAGTCGGCGCGGGCCTGGGCGAGATCCTTCTTGCGCTCGTAGATCTGGCCGCGGCCGGAATGGGCGCGGACATTGTTCGGATTGAGCTGAATGGCCGTGTTGTAGTCCTTCAGGGCGGCGTCGAGATCGCCCTTCAGCATGAAGACGTCCGCGCGATTGTTGATCGCGTAGACGTTCTTCGGCTGCTTCTCGATCAGGCCGTTGCAATCGGCAAAGGCCTGGTCGTACTTGCCCATCAGGCCGTAGGTGATGCAGCGATTGCCCGCGATCTGCTGCGCGGTCGGATCGATCTTCTCGGCCTCCGCGAAATCGGCGAGCGCCCCGTCATAGTTCTTCATCAGCGTGCGCACGCGGGCGCGATTGGTCCAGCCCAGCACGAATTTGGGCGTATACTTGATCGACAGGTTGAAATCGTCGAGCGCGCTTTGCAGCGCCCCCCTGCGAAGCTGGATGACGCCGCGGTTGTTGTAGGGAACGCCGTAGGTCGGCCGCTTCTGGAGCGCGAGGTTGTAGTCCGCCATCGCGAGGTCGTCCTGGCCCTTGCGCTCATAGGCGAGGCCACGGAGATTGAGCGTCACGACGTTGTCCGGATCGAGGTCGACGGCCATGGACAGGGTCTCGATGGCGTGGACGTAGTCGCGCTTGTTGAGCAGGGTGCTGCCGCGCACCGAGAGCGCGATCCCCTTGTCCTTGCCGGTGAGGCGGTCGGCGTTGAGCAGGTTGTCGCAGGCCGTGACGCGGGCCTGCAACTCGGCCTGCCGGTCGCGGCAGGTGGCGAGATCGTCGCCGGCTGGCGGCTCGGCCGCGGCGGTCGCCAGTCCGAAGATCAGAGTGACGAGGGTCAGGGATACGACGCGCAGCATGTTATCAGGTCAGCTCCAACCACCACTTGTCTAAGTCGATCGTCGATCGCGCGGGTTCATCTAGCGCGGAGTTCCGCATTCCGCCAAGCCGGCTGTCTCACGCCACGCTTTTCACGGTCTCGTGTCCGTCCCGGTGTAACAAACGCCGGCAGCACCCGTATCTCAGGTGACCCGAAAATGCGGCCGGGCAGTCTGTTCGCCCGGCGCCAACCGACCTAGAGTGTTTCAACCTTCCGGAAAGAGGCCCGCCATGCGCCGTCCTGCCCTCCTGACCCTGCTTGCCGCGACCACCGCCCTGACGCTGGCCTTTGCCGTGCCGTCCCGGGCCGCCGAGGACGCGGTGGTGATTCCCGCCCCGACCATGGACGCGCCGGCGGCGAGCAACATCCAGACTGCCGTGGTTGCCGGCGGCTGCTTCTGGGGCGTGCAGGGCGTCTTCCAGCACACCGCGGGCGTCGTCAACGCGGTCTCCGGCTATGCCGGCGGCACCAAGGCGACCGCGGACTACCAGACCGTCTCGAGCGGCCGGACCGGCCATGCGGAATCAGTTGAGATCAAGTACGACCCGAAGAAGATCTCTTATGGCAAGATTCTCCAGATCTACTTCTCGGTGGTGCACGACCCGACCCAGCTCAACCGCCAGGGCCCCGACATCGGCACGCAATATCGCTCGGCGATCTTCACCACCTCCGACGATCAGAAGAAGGTGGCGGAGGCCTATATCGCCCAGCTCAACGGCGCCAAGGTGTTCGGCAAGCCGATCGTGACCAAGGTCGGCGCGCTGGAGGCGTTCTATCCGGCGGAGGCCTATCACCAAGATTACCTGACGCTGCATCCGAACCAGCCCTACATCGCCTATAACGACCTTCCCAAGGTCGAGAACCTGAAAAAGCTGTTCGCGGATAACTACATTGAGAAGCCGACGCTGGTGAATGCCGGCAAGGCCACCAACTGATCGGAAGATCGCAAAAGAAACGGGAGACCCATGCCCGACACCAAGATGAAATCCACCGACGACAAGGTCATCAAGAGCGAAGAGCAGTGGCGGCGCGAGCTGTCGCCGATGCAGTACGCGGTGCTGCGCGAGAAGGCGACCGAGCGTCCCTTCACGGGCGAGTATGAGCACGACCACCGTGCCGGCACTTACGTCTGCGCCGGCTGCGGCAACGTGCTGTTCGAGTCCGACGCCAAGTTTGATTCCGGCTGCGGCTGGCCGAGCTTCACCCAGCCCGCCGTCGAGAGCCATATCGACGAGGAGCACGATGCGAGCCACGGCATGATCCGCACCGAGGTGCTCTGCTCCAAGTGCAGCGGCCATCTCGGCCATGTCTTCCCCGACGGCCCCGGGCCGACCGGCCTGCGCTACTGCATCAATTCGGCCGCGCTGAAGCTCGAGCCGAAATAGCCTCGCGCAAAATGCCCAAATAAGCTTGCGGGGCGCCCGGTTCCCTCATGGAACCCGGCGGCCCGTTGTGCTTTTCTTCTCTGGCGGTGCGGCCGAAGCGCGCAGTCCGGCGGCCGTCAGGGAGGATGTCATGACCCTCGGGACCATCCTGATCATTCTGGTGATCATCTACCTGCTGGGTGGCATGTCCGGCCGGATCGGCGGTTACGGCTATGGCATGGGCCATTCCGGCATGGGGATCGGCGGCGTCGTGCTGGTGGTGCTGATCGTCCTACTGCTTCTTGGCAAATTGTAAACCATATAAGACATTGAAATTACTTGGTTTATAGCCTCTGCGGGGCTGCCATGCGCGGATTCATCATCTCCCATCGCAGGGGTCGCATTTCTGTCAAAACAGCCTATATTAGGGATCGAAAATGACATGCGGCGGGCCCGCTTGATTGCGGCCTCCGCCCTCCCAAACCCCACGCGCTTAAAGCCCCAGAGAGATCACGAGGTCTTTGACCATGCGTCCACTGCGTCCGTTCAACTTCAACACTTCTGCCGAGCTCTTCCCCGCCGCGATCCGCAAGAAGAAGCGTGCTGGCTTCACCTATCGCCGGTTCGGCACCGCGGCCGAAGCCGTGCAGTTCGCGATGGAGCAGTTGCCGACGGATTCGCTGAACGGCGCCTATCTTCAGGTCGAGGAAGCTCGTTTCGACCAGAACGGCATCCGCTCGCTCTATGAGAGCGAGGCCTTCCCGCTGCCGCGCCACCGCAAGCCGGAACCGGTCGCCGAGACCGACGCCGACGCGGCGTAAGTTTTCGCCAAACTCCGATGTGCGTGGAAAGCGCGACGGCCGAAAGGCTGTCGCGCTTTTTGCGTTTGGGGGTAGCTCTCTCCGAGCGCAGCGAAGCAATCCAGAATCCTTCCGCGGAGGGACGCTGGATTGCTTCGCTGCGCTCGCAATGACGATGCCGAGAAATCCGGCGCATTGTCGACCGGATGGACTCGCGGCGAGCGCCCTCGCCGCCGCTCTTAAATCCGAGGCTGCTTGTCGAGCCAGCGGCGGAGCAGGCGCACGTTGCGCATATTGGCGCGGAACATGACGTCGAAGGCATCGCCGGCGAACGGGACGATGCCGACCACGCCGTCGACCGCGACATTGCCGAGCATGCGCGCGGTGATGTACCAGGGCGCGCCGAGCGCGCGGGCCTCGCGCACCAGCCAGAGCGAGATCGCCGTGGTGATGATGTCGCCGACGACGGGGATCAGGCCGATCAGCCCGTCGATGCCGTAGCGGATGTTGGTGCCGGGCAGGATGAAGGCGACGTCGAGCAGCTTTGCGATCGCCTCGATCCGCGCAATGCGCTGCTCGCGCGTCAGATTGCCGAACGGATTGCCCGCGAACTGACCGTCCTTGCCGAACTCGAAGCGAAACTCGCGAAAGCCCTGCTCCAGCGTCTCCGGGCGGATCTCGTGGCCGTCCTGGTCGATGATCGGCCCGCGCGCCTCGGTGCCCGAGAAGGTCGCGTGCGTGCGGCCCCCGGAACGGGGTTTGCGCGGAGCAAGGATATCGTCGTCGGACATGGTCATGGCCTCTGGAGAACGTTCCGAAGCGGCGGAAGTTGCCGCGCCGCGCCCGAACGTCGCGCCCTCAGGTCGAGGCCGGTGCCGCGTGCGGCTCCTCGATGTATCTATGCACGAGCCAGGAGGAAATCACGGCCGGCACGAAGCCGACGAGGCCGTACAGGATGAACTGCACCGCGCCGGAATCCGGCCCGCGCGAGCTGTAGGTCAGCGACGCCAGCACGAAGGCGAACAGGCCGACCAGCAGCATGCGCAGGCCCGGACCGATCCGGCGGATGTGGATCAGGATGTCGTCGACCGCGCCGATCATCAGCGACGGCAGGAAGCCGAACAGATAGCTGTATTGCAGGGTCTTGAAGAACACGACGAACAGTTTGCCGACCTCGCCGAGGCTGGTCTGGGCCCAATAGCCGGACTGGTAGGTCGTCGTCAGCAGCAGCAGGAACCCGCCCACGAACGGACCGACCAGCGCAAACACCAGATAGCGTTTCATCAGATACCCTCACACTCGCCCCGTTATAGCAGCGCCCCGGGAACCTTGAACAGCCGGGCACGGGCCCTGCCGGCTGGGGAACAAGTGGCAAGGCGACGAGTTCAGACAGAACCTCAAATTCTCCCTGTCGGATTGGAGCCGCCAATGTCCCGTAAATTTCTTCTGGCGACGATCACGCTGGCAGCCCTGAGCGGCCTGTCGAGCGCACCCGCTCTCGCACAAGGCCACATGGGCACGCCGCAGGAGCAGAACGCCTGTTCGCGCGATGCGTCGCGCCTCTGCCGCAAGGACCTCGGCAATGACGGCGCAGTGCAGAGCTGCCTGCAGGCCAACCGGGCCAAGCTGTCGAGATCATGCAGCAAGGTGTTTCAGACTCACGGCATGTGATGGCGTCCCTCGCGAACGGAGCGTGAAGCCATGTTGCGCGACGAACAACTCTCGATCCTGCGGGACATCAGCCAGTCGGTTGCCTTCGCCGACGACCGCCAAGGCAAGATGGGACAATTGATCGCCGACGGCTACGTGATGAAGGACGGCGATCTGTTCGAGCTCACCGCGAAGGGCGTCACGGCGGTGGAGGAACACGCCGCATCGCTCGGCGCGAGTGAGGCGGAACAAGCGAGCGCATCATCCGATCGGCCGATCTGATTGCCGCGACGTGACTCGCGCGCAACAATTGCGAATTCCTTCGCGATGACCATTGCAGCCGCTCGACAATGGCGCATACTTCGCTCGGGCGGCGCAGCACTTTTCGATTCGAACATCACGTAATCGAGCGACCACATGCGGGATTGAGATCCCGGCGTGAAGGCTGTGACATGCGGCAGATCAAGCCGCGTGCGGCGCCCCAAAATCAAGTGGCTCAAGCCCACGGAACTCGGGGACGCATTTTCATGACACGCTACCGGACCATCGCAGCTCTCTTCGCCCTTTCCACCACCGCCATCGCCGTCCAGACATCGCCCGGCCTCGCCTTCTCGTCCGAAGCGCAGCAGATGTGCTCGGCCGATGCGATGCGGCTGTGCTCGAGTGAAATCCCTGATATCTCCAGGATCACCGCCTGCATGGTGCGGAACAAGTCGCACGTCAGTCCCGGATGCCGCGCGGTGATGGACCGCGAGCACGCAGCTGCGGCGGCAGCCCGCAAGCGGGAAGCCGCGGCGCAGTAAGCATTGCGCTCACTGAAAAATGTCATTCCGGGGCGACGCGTAGCGCGAGCCCGGAATCCATCGCGCAGCGGATGACGTAGAGAGATAGATTCCGGGCTCGACGCTATGCGTCGCCCCGGAATGACGAAGATGGAGTTCGCTTAGCTCAGTCGCCCCACTGCGCGAACGCTTCGTTGAAGGCGCGCTCGCCGGGAGCGCCCTTCTCGATCGCGATGATGGCGCGGCGCTGGTTGGTGTAGACCATCGGCATGTCGAACCATGACCGCTCCTTCAGGAGCTGGATGTTGCGGGCGCGGTCCGCATCGACATTCGACAGGCCGACCAGGAACAGGGCCGTGATGCCGGTCGGGCCCTTCAGCGGATCGGTCACCTTCGAATCCGTGACCTTCACGGCGTAGCCCGCCAGCGGCGTGCCGCGCGCCTGCTCGTTCGACTTCATCAGGATGCCCGGCACGTTGGCGATGCCGCCGCCGGCGAAGTCCGCGGGAACGTTGAAGTTCAGTTCGACCGTGTGGCTCGCCGGCAGCGATGCGTCGGTGTTGCGCACGAACGACATCGTCATCTTGAACTTGCGGTCGGGGATCTCGATGTCGGCGCGCACGGCGACGTCGGCCTTCTGGCTGCCCGAGGCCTTGATCGGTTCGAGCCGCCACACCACCGAGCCGACATATTGCTTGCCCTTCGGATCGGACGGATCCTCGTCATAGAGCACGACCTTCTGCGCCACCGGCGCGACCGGCTGGTCGCTCGCCGAGGGCTGGCCGACGCGATCCGGAATCTTCGGCTTGCTCTGCGGCTGCGACGTATCCTTCGGCGTCTCCGCCACCTGGGTCGGCGAGGACTTGAACAGGCCGTTCACGGTCTGCATCGCCTGCTTGCCCCAGAGGATGCCGGCACCGACCAGGATCAGCACGATGCCGACGGCGATCGCGCTCTTGAACGGGAAGGCGGAGCCGCGGCGCTTGGGCTTCTTGCCGTCGCGGTCGAGGACGGGAATGTGCGGGCGCCCCGACGGCGGCCGCGGCGCGTAGCGCTCGGCCTCCTCGATCGATTCGTCGTAGGAATAGGGCGCGTCCTGCTCGCCGACGCGGTTTTCCAGGCTCGGCTCCAGCCGGTCGAATTCCGGCGAGGGCGACGGCACGTTGGCATAGGTGCGGCGCGCGGCGCGGTTGGCCTGCGCGGCGGCGCCGCCGAGATCGTTGGCATCGGCCGTGATGTCGCGGAAGCCGCGGACGCCCGGCGCCGGCGGCGGCACGGCCGGGGGAGCGCCGACATCCGGCGGACGGCGCGGACCGCCGCGATCG
>NZ_JAVAYL010000037.1:0-36309 GCF_054185225.1 Bradyrhizobium sp. 18BD
AAGCCTCGCTATAATCACCCATGACTCGCCCTCCTTGCGTGAGGCTCTGCCCGGACCATCCGGGTAACCCTCGCAGTCGCATCGAGGGTGAGTCGCCCCGTTCCGCAAAGGGACATACGGTCTGAGGAGCGCTCCAACGGAGCGCGTCTCGAAGGATCGAGGCCGCGCTGCGTGCGGCGAGTACGCGCTCCTCGCCATGCGGGGATAGGACTGCCGTCACAGCCACTGTTTAGACTCTCCTAACCATACGCCACGGCAAAGCCCCCGAATCGTCTGCCCTTGCCGTATCTCGGCCAAGTTGCGGTCAAAATCCGACGCCCTAGTCGGATGACCGACGCCGTCGTGCGGGGGACACTCGCGCTGCGCTCAACGCGAACAGGGGAACACCGATGAACGCCATTCGTCCGGAAAAGACCGAAGCCGCCGAGACCGAAACCGTGGACAACAACCTCGCTGCGGTCACCGAGGTCGAAGCCGGCATCCGTGACTTCGTCCGCAACGACATCGCCTATCTGCGCCGCCCGGCGGCGACCAGCACCACCGACGCGCCGCCGCTCGACCCGAGTGCGGAAGCCACCGTCAACAACGTCAACTCGCTGATCCAGCGCGTCGCCGGCACCTCGCTCGCCGAGATCGAGAATCTGATCTCCGAGCTCGAGAGCCTGCGCGACCTGCTCCACGCCGAAGGCCAGCGCGTCCAGCGCGAGATCTCCGGCTACGCCCAGCTCAGCCAGGCCGCGATGAAGTCGACCCGCATGATCGCCGACAACGTCGCCCAGTGGAAGCGCGCCGCCGACGGCCTTCGCAACAGCTAAGCATCGGCGCCAGGCATCACCGAGCCGCCGCGTCCCGAAAGGGGCGCGGCGGTTTTGATTCTGAAGACGTGATGGGCGCGCACATACGGCCAACACGACAGGTGTCATCGCCCGCCTTGTGCGCGATTGCGCACTGGGGCGGGCGATCCAGTATTCCAGAGACAGCGAGGCTCAAACCGAGAGGCCGCGGCGTACTGGCCCCGCCTTCGCGGGGCATGACAGTGGAGGCTGTGGCTGCGAAAGGCGCGACGGCGCGGCAATGGACACGCGTTCACAGCGTCACGCGGCCAGCACAGATCCACTTTTGAACCCTCCACCCGGTCCAGGCGACCAATGCCTAGCGCTCTGCCGCCCACGCCAGGGCTTGGGGATATCTCACATGGAAAGCATTCGGCCCGATACCACGGACCCCATACCGCTGCGGCCTGCGCCGAACCAGTTCGGCACGATCATGCTGCGCTTTGTCGGATTGTTGGCGGTTGCGATCGCGGTGCTGGCGTTCGTCTATAGCCGCTGAGGGTGGAGGCCGCGTCGCGGCCCCACGAGTTAACGACCCTTACCGGGCCGCGTCGATGCTCGAGGCTTCCAGGGTGTAGGCGCCGTCGGCATAGCCCTTCACCACCATGCCGGCGACCAGCATCACGGCCAGCGTCGCGGTAGCAAAGATAAATCCGACCAGCTTGAGTGCGCCGCGGTCTGCCATGGTACTCGTTCCCCTGTCTGCCCAATTCGTTTCAATTAGACAGCGACAGGTTCATAATTGGTTAGCAACTCGATGGTTCCGCCGACTGCTTCGCAGCCAAACCATGTTGCGCAGGCTTATGGCAGCCGTCCTGAAACGCGTCCATAGCGCGCGGGCAACACTTGCGCACTCATTTGGGCCGTTCATTCTGGAACAGGTCTAAGCCTTCGCGCGCGTCGGCACGAAGGCGCTGGCGGTGATGGAGTACACCTCTTCGCCGCGCTGGTTGGTACCGGTGGTGCGGGCCGTCAAGATGCCCCAGCCGGGTCGCGAGGCCGAGGTGCGCTTGTCGATGACGACGTTGACGTAACTGACGGTGTCGCCGGCGAGCACCGGCCTGATCCAGCGCAGATCGCGAAAGCCCGGCGACGGGCCCCACACTGCGACCTCCTCGCCGCGCGCTGCGGCCTCGCGCGCCAGGCGTTGGCCGTCCGCGACAAGCAGGCTCATGCAGGCCGAACCGACATGCCAGCCGGACGCCGCGAGCCCGCCGAACAGCGAGTTCTTGCCCTCCTCCGCATCGAGGTGAAAGCGCTGCGGATCGAACTTGGCGGCGAATTCCTTGATGGCTTCGGCCGTAAACGTATAGGAGCCGATCTCGCGGCGCTGGCCGATCGCGATGTCGTCGAAGAACCGCATCAGACCGCTCCCTCGCGCCGCTTGATCAGGATCGGCGAGGTCATCTCGCACAGCGCCTGCCCTGCCGCATTGCGCACGGTGCATTTGAACTTGACGATGCCGAGCTCCGGGCGGCTCTTCGAGGCGCGCGCCTCGAGCACGTCGACATCGAGGGTCAGGTCGTCACCGGGCCTGAGCGGCGACAGCCAGCGCACCTCGTCGACGCCGGGAGAGCCCAGCGAGGCGGCGCGGGTGATGAAGCCGTCGGCCATCATCCGCATCATCAGCGAGCAGAGGTGCCAGCCCGAGCCGGACAGGCCGCGCAGCATGCTCTTGCTGGCAGCCTCCTCGTCGAGGTGCATGGGCTGCGGATCGAACTCGGCGGCAAAGGCCAGGATCTCGTCGCGGGTGACATGGCGCGGGCCGAATGTTCCAAACCGGCCGGGCGGAAAATCTTCGAAGGTCAGGGTCATCTTGGGATTGGCTAGCGGGAATGACAGATTGTGGCCGCACTTTGCGGCAATCTCAACCCGCCGGCCCGCATGGCTCGTGCTACATACGCGGGATCGGCGTTGGTCTGAGTCGGATCGACCGAGGGCCAGGATCCCGCTATCACGGCCCGAATTGAAGTCCCGATTTGCCCTGGGGAGAGCAATGTTTTCATTCAGCGACCTGTTTCAATGGGACCGCTTCATCACGCCGACGATCATCAAGACCTTTTACTGGCTGGTGATCGCGCTGATCTGCCTGTTCGGCCTCTCCGGCATCTTCTCCGGCCTCGCTGCGATGGCGATCAGTCCGTTCGGCGGCTTCCTGGTGCTGCTGTCGTCGATCGCGAGCGTCGTCGTCGGGATCGTGTTCTCGCGCATCGCCGCGGAGCTGATCCTGATCGTCTTCCGCATCAACGAGCATCTCGGTGCGATCAGGGACCAGGGCGGCGGGATGAAGTGAGGCTCTCGTGTCCCGGACGCGGCGCGGCACGAAATGACGCGACGCAGAGCCGGGACCCATGCATCCGCAATCAAGACTCCTGGGCCCCGGCTCTGCAGCGCACCGCAAGAGCGCTGCGCTGCGTCCGGGGCACAGGATCAGCCTTACGTATTAAACCGGAAATGCATCACGTCGCCGTCGGCGACGACGTATTCCTTGCCTTCGAGGCGGAGCTTGCCGGCATCGCGGGCGCCGGCTTCGCCGTTCAGCGCAACGTAATCCTCATAGGCAATCGTCTCGGCGCGGATGAAGCCCTTCTCGAAGTCGGTGTGGATCACACCGGCCGCGCCCGGCGCCTTGGTGCCGCGATAGATGGTCCAGGCACGCGCTTCCTTCGGGCCCACCGTGAAATAGGTGATGAGGTCGAGCAGCGTGTAGCCGGCGCGGATCAGGCGGTCGAGACCGGCCTCCTCGAGACCCAGCGTCTCCAGGAAGTCGGCGCGCTCCTCACGCGAGATGGTGGCGATCTCGGATTCGATCTTGGCGGAGATGACGACGGCGACGGCGCCTTCCTTGGCGGCCTGGTCCTGCACCGCCTTCGAGAACGAGTTGCCTGTCGCGGCCGAGCCCTCCTCGACGTTGCAGACGTAAAGCACGGGCTTGGACGACAGCAGGCCGAGCATACCAAAGGCACGCTCCTCCTCCGCCTTGCGCTCGACGAGCCGCGCAGGCTTGCCGTCGCGCAGCAGCACCAGGGTGCGGTTGACGAGGTCGAGCTGCTCCTTGGCGTCCTTGTCGTTGCCCTTGGCCTTCTTGGAGAGGTTGTCGACGCGCTTCTCGAGGCTGTCGAGGTCGGCGAGCATCAGCTCGGTCTCGATGGTCTCGATGTCGGCGAGCGGGGCGATCTTGCCCTCGACATGGGTGATGTCGGAGTCCTCGAAGCAGCGCACGACATGCGCGATGGCGTCGACCTCGCGGATGTTGGCCAGAAACTGGTTGCCGAGACCTTCGCCCTTGGAGGCGCCACGCACCAAGCCGGCGATGTCGACGAAGGTCAGCCGGGTCGGGATGATCTGCCCCGATTTGGCGACCGCTGCGAGCTTGTCGAGCCGCGGATCCGGCACGGCGACTTCGCCGACGTTCGGCTCGATGGTGCAGAACGGATAGTTCGCGGCCTGCGCCGCGGCCGTCTCGGTCAGCGCATTGAACAAGGTCGACTTGCCGACATTGGGCAATCCGACGATTCCGCATTTGAATCCCACGAGCGTTATTCCTTGCCGTTCTCGTCCTTGGTCAAAAATCCCTTCGCCTGCATCGCGAGATGCACCCTGTTGGCAAAGGTCGCGTCCGTGCCTTTGACGATCAGTGCGGCGTGCTCGGCGACCGCGTCGCAGAGCGTCGTCACCCAGTCGTTGTCGGCCTTGGCGAAGTCCGACAGCACATGGCCGTGCACCATCTCCTTGACGCCGGGATGACCGATGCCGAGCCGGACCCGGCGATAGTCGTTGCCGATATGCGCCGAGATCGAGCGCAGGCCGTTGTGGCCGGCGATACCGCCGCCGATCTTCACCCGAACCTTGCCCGGCGGCAGTTCGAGCTCGTCGTGAAACACCGTGGTGTCGCCCGGCGCGATCTTGAAGAAGCTCGCGGCCTCCTGAACGCTGCGACCGGACTCGTTCATGTAGGTCGTCGGCTTGAGCAGGATCACGCGCTCAGTGCCGAGCGTGCCTTCCGAGGTCTCGCCCTGAAACCTGCGACGCCACGGCGCAAAGCCATGACGCCGCGCGATCTCGTCGACGGCCATGAAGCCGATATTGTGCCGGTTACGTGCGTATTTCGCGCCGGGATTGCCGAGCCCAACAAAGAGTCGCATGACGCGGCGCGCCCCTCGCTCGGCGCGCGATCAGAGACCGCGCGCCAGCCTTGAGAGATTACTTCTTCTTGTCGCCGCCGGCGGGAGCCTTGGCAGCAGCGGCAGGCGCAGCAGCACCCGCAGCCGGAGCCGCAGCACCAGCCGCCGGAGCAGCCGCAGCGCCCGGAGCCGCGCCACCAGCAGCAGCCGCAGCCGCGGCCTTCTGCTCTTCGGCGTAGCCGGACGGCGGCACGATGGTGACGAGGGTCGCGTCCTCGCGGGTCAGCGCCTTCACGCCGGCCGGAAGCTTGACGTCCGACAGATGCAGCGAGTGACCGATTTCCAGCGCGCCGACGTCGGCCTCGATGTACTGCGGGATGCTCTCGACGCCGCATTCGAGCTCGATCGCGTGGGCGACGATGTTGACGGTGCCGCCGCGCTTCACGCCGGGCGAACCTTCAGCCTTCACGACATGCAAGGGAACGCTGATGCGGATGGTGGCGCCTTCGCCGAGCCGCATGAAGTCGACATGGATCGGGAAGTCCTTGACCGGATCGAGGTGATAGTCGCGCGGAATCACGCGATGCTTCTTGCCCTCGAGGTCGATGTCGACCAGCGTGGTCAGGAACCGGCCGGCCAGGATGCGCTGGCGCAGTTCACGATCTTCGATCGAGATCGTGACGGGGGGCTGGTTGTTACCATAGATCACTCCGGGCACTCTGCCGGCGCGACGCTCAGCCCGGGCGGCCCCCTTGCCGCTCTTCGGACGTGCGGTCGCCTTCAATTCCTTGACGGTCGTCGCCATGTCGTTAAGTCCTTGTTTTTGCAAAAGTTAATGGGCCGCAGCGCGGCCCATGGCATAGTCCACAGCAAGCCTCCAGGGGTGCGGGGGCCGTGAACGTGGCGGGCTTTTACCCGGAAGACGCGGAAATGACAAGGAGAATGGGCTGCCGGGCGGCCCCGCGGAAATCCTTGTAGCCCGGATGGAGCCAAGCGAAATCCGGGACCTTTGCCGCTGGAACACCCCGGATTGCGCGGAGCCTGTCATCGGGCGGCGCTTCGCGCCGACCCGTTGGCTCCATCCGGGCTACGGGACCGGCGCCTACCCCCCGAGCTTGGCCTCCAGCGCTGCGACGCGCGCCTTCAGGGCCTCGTTCTCCTCGCGCGCCAAGCGGGCCATGTCCTTGACCGCCTCAAACTCCTCGCGCTTGACGAGGTCCATGTCGCGCAGGAATTTTTCGGCCTGGGTGCGCATCACGGTGTCGAACTCGCGCTTGACGCCCTGGGCGGCACCGGCGGCGTCGTTCATCAGGCGGCCGATCTCGTCGAAAAACCGGTTGTTGGTCTGGGTCATGTCGGTCTCCTGGCAGCGTCGATAAACTTTGCGCGAACACTCAAAAAGACAATGGCAATCCGGGCGGAACGGTTCAAGGGCTGATCGGCGGTATCCTTGTCATGCCCCGGTTTCCTTGCAATCGTATTCAACGTCCCTGCATAAGAAGAATCAGAAGGCGCACGAGATGATCGACCAGCAGATTGCGATCCCCACCAAGGACGGCCATACCGCGACCTTCATCAGCCATCCCGAACGCGGCGGGCCGTTTCCGGTCATCCTGTTCTACATGGACGCGCCGGCGATCCGCGAGGAACTGCGCGACATGGCGCGCCGGCTTGCGACGTCGGGCTATTACGTGATGCTGCCGAACCTCTATTACCGTTCCGGCGTGATGGAGCTCGGCGCGCTGCCGGCCGATCCGAACGCACCGGAGCGCAAGCGCATGTTCGCGCTGATGGGCTCGCTCACCATCCCCATGATCATGGACGACACACGGGCGCTGCTTACCTATGCCGAAGGCCAGGCCGCCGCGAACACTGAGATCGTCGGCACCGTCGGCTACTGCATGAGCGGCCGCTACGCCGTCAACGCCGCCACACATTTCCCCGATCGCGTCAAGGCCGCCGCCTCGATTTACGGCACGCAGCTTGCGACCGACCAGGACGACAGCCCGCATCGCGCCGCGAACAAGACCGAGGCCGAGCTCTATTTCGCCTGCGCCGAGACCGACATCTATGCGCCGACCGAGATCATCGAGAAGGTGAAGCAGGGCATGAGCGGCGCGAACGCCGAGGTCGAGATCTATCCCGGCACGCATCACGGCTTCGCCTTCCCCAAGCGCCCGGTCTATGACCGCGACGCCGCCGAACGGCATTGGGAGCGGCTGCTGGCGCTCTATCGCCGCAATCTCGTCTAGACATAATAGAAGGCCTGATGCCGTTCCTGCTCATCGACTTTCCATCGTTCAGTCCGATCGCAGTCGCGATCGGACCGTTCGCGATCCGCTGGTACGCGCTCGGCTATATCTGCGGGATCACGTTCGGCTGGCTCTATGCGCGCTCACTGATCAAGAAAGACAGGCTATGGGGCGGGGCGTCGCCGATCAGTCTGGTGCAGATCGACGATTTCATCCTGTGGGTCACGCTCGGCATCATTCTCGGTGGCCGTACCGGCTACGTCCTGTTCTACAATTTGCCCTTCTTCATCGAGCATCCGGCTGCCATCTTCAAATTGTGGGAAGGGGGCATGTCCTTCCACGGCGGCTTTCTCGGTTGCGTCGTAGCGGTGATGTGGTTCGCCCGGAGGAACGGCATCTCGATCCTGTCGCTCGGCGACATCACCTGCGGCGTTGCGCCGATCGGGATCTTCCTGGTGCGGCTGACCAACTTCATCAACGGGGAGCTGTGGGGCCGCGCAGCCGACCCGAGCCTGCCCTGGGCCATGATTTTCCCGACCGGCGGTGACGTGCCGCGCCATCCGAGCCAGCTTTACGAAGCGGGCATGGAGGGCATCCTGCTCTTCATCGTGCTGGCGGTGATGATCCGAATGGGGGCCTTGAAGCGGCCGGGGCTCATCCTCGGCAGCTTCATCCTGATCTACGGCCTGACCCGGATCATCGGCGAGCATTTCCGCGAGCCGGACGTCCAGCTCGGCTACCTCTGGGGCGGGTTAACCATGGGTATGCTGTTGTCGATCCCGATGCTTATTGTAGGCCTCATACTTATTGTATTGGCAGTGAGGCGCGGTGCGCCGAAGCCGATCGAGGCAGTTCGTTAATTCATTTCGAGAAAGCACGCCGTGACCGACCAGCCGCTACTCAACGAGATCAAGGCGCTGATCAAATCCTCGGGCCCCATGCCGGTCTGGCGGTACATGGAACTGTGCCTGATGCATCCGCGCTACGGCTATTACGTCTCGCGCGACCCGCTCGGGCGTGAAGGCGATTTCACCACCGCCCCTGAGGTCAGCCAGATGTTCGGCGAGCTCCTGGGCCTGTGGACCGCCTCGGTGTGGAAGCAGATGGGCTCGCCGCAATTCTTGCGGCTGATCGAGCTCGGCCCCGGCCGCGGCACCATGATGGCGGACGCGCTGCGCGCGCTCCGCGTGCTGCCGCCGCTCTACCAGGCGCTTCACATCCACATGGTCGAGGTCAACCCGGTGCTGCGCGACCGGCAGAGTGCGACACTGTCGGGCGTGCGCAACATCGCCTGGCATGACAGCATCGATGACGTGCCCGAAGGACCGAGCATCATCCTCGCCAACGAATATTTCGATGTGCTGCCGATCCACCAGATGACGAAGCGCGAGAACGGCTGGCACGAGCGCGTGGTCGAGATCGATCCCAACGGCAAGCTTCAATTCGGCGCGGCGGCCGAGCCGACGCCGCGCTTCGACGTGCTGCTGCCGCCTCTGGTGCGCGCCGCGCCCGTTGGCGCCGTGTTCGAATGGCGCCCGGACGGCGAGATCATGAAGCTCGCCACGCGCGTGCGCGATCAGGATGGTGCAGCGCTGATCATCGATTACGGCCATTTGCGCAGCGATGCCGGCGACACCTTCCAGGCGATCGCGCGCCACACCTTCACCGATCCCTTGAAGGCGCCGGGCCAGGCCGACGTCACCGCCCATGTCGACTTCCAGGCGCTCGCGCGCGCAGCGGAGGATGTCGGCGCGCGCGTGCACGGCCCGGTGACGCAGGGCGACTTCCTCAAGCGCGTCGGCATCGACACCCGCGCCGCCGCCCTGATGCAGAAGGCAACGCCGGAAGTGGCCACCGACATTTCGGTGGCGCTGAAGCGCCTGACCGAGACGGGACGCAGCGGCATGGGCTCAATGTTCAAGGTGCTCTGCATCTCCGAGCCGCGATTGTCGGGCATCGCCGGCCTCAGCGATCTCGAACATTCCGGAGGCGCGTCATGACGCTTGCTTCGTCGCTGCTGTCGGGCGTGCCCGGCCTGCGCCATGCCTTCTTCACGCGCGAGGGCGGCGTCTCCGGCGGCATCTACGCCGCGCTGAACGGCGGGCTCGGCTCCAATGACGATCAGGCCCTGGTCGCGGAGAACCGGCGCCGCATGGCCGAGCATGTCGGCGTCGCGCCGGACCATTTCGTCAGCCTGCACCAGATCCATTCGCCCGACGTGCTCGTCGCCGAGACGCCGTGGCCGAGCGGTCCGCGGCCGAAGGGCGATGCGCTGGTAACGAAGACACCCGGCATCGCGCTCGGCGTCTCCGCCGCCGATTGCGGTCCGGTGCTGTTCGTCGATCCCCACGCGCGCGTCATCGGCGGCGCCCATGCCGGCTGGAAGGGCGCGCTCACGGGCGTGCTGGAATCCACAATCGCGGCGATGGAAAAGCTCGGCGCCGCCCGTAGCGGCATCATCGCCGCGATCGGCCCGCTGATCCGCCAGGACAGCTACGAGGTCGGCAACGAGTTCGTGACGCGCTTCGTCGAGGCGGATGCGGACAATGCGATGTTCTTCATCCCGTCGGCGCGCGAGGGCCACGCGATGTTCGATCTCGCCGGCTTCATCCGCAAGCGGCTCGAAGCCGCCGGCATCCTGTTGATCGACGACCTTGGACTCGACACCTACGCCGACGAACGCTTCTTCAGCTATCGCCGCTCGGTGCATCGCAAGGAGCCGGATTACGGCCGGCACGTTCACGCGATTGCGCTCGAGGCGTGAACACACCGGCAACGTCGTCTCATTCCGGGGCGATGCACAAATATCGTGCCCGTAATGCCCCGGATCTGTGTTGCGCCTGCCCTAGACCTTAATCGATTTTAACGATATCGCTGCCCTCAATGAGGGAAGCGTCATCCATCTTGCGCCGCGCTGGTTCGCGCGTGCTGGCGGTCACGTTGCTGGCAACGGCGGCCGCGCTCGGCGGCTGCGCCGGTGGCGGCGGCAGCGCCGCCAACTCCTATGCGATGGCGCCGAGCGCCGGCTCCGGAGCGACGGTCGCCTTCGAATCGATCGACGGACCGCCGCCGCAGGTGTTCGACCGCATGGTCGGCGTGCTCGACAGCGAATCCAAGCTGCGCAGCCTGTCCGTCGTCTCCCGCGAGGGAACGGCCGCCTATCGCGTGCGCAGCTATCTCTCCGCCCAGGTGGTGCGGGGCAAGACCGTGATCGCCTGGGTCTGGGACGTCTACGACGCCAACCAGCAGCGGGCGCTGCGCCTCTCCGGTGAGGAACCGACCACCGCCAAGGGCGGCCGCGATGCGGCGCGTGATCCTTGGCAAGCGGCCGACGACCTCGTGCTGCGGAAGATCGCCCAGGCCGGATTCAGCGGACTTTCCAACATGATCAACGGAACGCCGGAGGCCCCGAGCACCGCTCCGGGCCTGCGGGGACCGGCGGTGGCAAGCGTGACCCCGGAGGCGCCGGCGTCGGACTTGCCGACCTCCGCGCTTGGCTATGCCGAGCGCTAACCCCCGCTCAACCACGGCCTCAAGTTGCGGCCAAGCCGTTGGCCCGACTCAGGATTTTCGAAGGGAAAACGTAGCATCCCGGGTTGCCATTGCGCCCCCCGGCCTGATATTTGCTCGGCCGTCGTAACCGTGCTGTCAGTGGGTATTTTCTGATGTTGAACGTCGTATCCAGCAAAGCGCGGGAGGAAGCGTCCATGTCGGCCAAGAACGGCTCCATCAAGCTTGTCGCCGGCAACTCCAATCCGGCTCTCGCCCAGGCCATCGCGCAGGGCCTCGATATGCCGCTGACCAAAGCGGTGGTCCGGCGCTTCGCCGACATGGAGATCTTCGTCGAGGTCCAGGAGAACATCCGCGGCTCGGATGCCTTCATCATCCAGTCGACCTCGTTTCCGGCGAACGACAATCTGATGGAGCTGCTGATCATCACCGACGCGCTTCGCCGCTCCTCGGCGCGCCGCATCACCGCAGTGATCCCCTATTTCGGTTATGCCCGGCAGGACCGCCGCTCCGGCTCCCGCACGCCGATCTCGGCCAAGCTCGTCGCCAATCTGATCAGCCATGCCGGCGTCGACCGCGTCATGACGCTCGACCTGCATGCCGGCCAGATCCAGGGCTTCTTCGACATCCCGACCGACAATCTGTTCGCTGCTCCCCTGATGGTGCGCGACATCCGCGAACGCTTCGACCTCGGAAAGGTGATGGTGGTCTCGCCCGACGTCGGCGGCGTGGCCCGCGCCCGCGGCCTCGCCAAGCGCATCAACACCCCGCTCGCGATCGTCGACAAGCGCCGCGAACGTCCGGGTGAATCCGAAGTCATGAACGTGATCGGCGACGTCTCCGGCTACAGCTGCATCCTGGTCGACGACATCGTCGATTCCGGCGGCACGCTTGTGAACGCGGCCGACGCGCTGATCGCGAAGGGTGCCAAGGACGTCTACGCCTACATCACCCACGGCGTGCTCTCCGGCGGCGCGGCCGCGCGTATTGCCGGCTCGAAGCTGAAAGAGCTCGTCATCACCGACTCGATCCTGCCGACCGAGGCGGTGAGCAAGGCGCCGAACATCCGCACGCTGCCGATCGCGAGCCTGATCTCGGACGCCATCGCGCGCACCGCCGCGGAAGAGTCGGTGTCGAGCCTGTTCGACTGATTTCTTCGCCTCTCCCCGCTTGCGGGGAGAGGCCGGAATTCGAGCGAAGCTTGAATTCCGGGTGAGGGGGACTCTCCGCGAGTCCAACTCTCACCGTCCCCATAGAGACCCCCCGCACCCCACCCTCTCCCCGCAAGCGGGGCGCGCGCGTCTCCCATCCCTCACTCCGACGCACCGCAGCACGTCCCCCGCCCCCACGGGTTGTTGCCGACAGCGGCGCATGACATCATCCGGATATCGAGTCACCGCCTGGATGCCTGATGCCGCGCCGGAAATTCGCTTGGGAAAAGCTATCGGACGAGCAGCTGCTTCAGCAGCGCCTGAGTAGCCTGAAGGTTACGGTCGAAGGCACCTGGCTCGAAGACTGCGTTGCAACGCTTCACGAGGAGCTCGAGGAGCGGGGCATCCGGCTCCGGCCGCACACCTGGATCTCGAGCGAATGGTTCAGTCCGGGCGGCGTGCCCGGAATCGCGCTGCCCTTCTATCTCGCCCATCCTCGCCTGATGAAGCTTGAGAAGAAGATGATGTTCGACGTCGAGGGCGGAACCTGGCGCGAATGTATGGCCATCCTCCGTCACGAGGCCGGCCATGCGCTGCAGCACGGCTACCAGCTGCAGCGCCGCCGGCGCTGGCAGCAATTGTTCGGCCCGTCGTCAAAACACTATCCGCGCTACTACCGGCCTAACCCGGCGAGCCGGCGTTACGTCCAGCATCTCCGGCTCTGGTACGCGCAGAGCCACCCGGACGAGGATTTCGCCGAGACCTTTGCCGTGTGGCTGCGGCCGCGCTCGAACTGGCGGACGCGATATGCCGGCTGGCCGGCGCTGAAGAAGCTCGAATATGTTGACGAGCTGATGGGTGAGATTGCGGGAAAACGACCGCTGATCACGACGCGAGAGCGTGTCGATCCACTGAGCAAGCTCAGCCAGACGCTCGAAGACCACTACAAGAAGAAGCAGGCTTTTTACGCCTTCACGCCACCGAAGACCTACGACCGCGACCTCTCCCGGTTGTTCTCCGCCGATCCACGGCATCATCGCTCCAAGCCCGCTTCGAGCCTGATCAGGCGGCACCGCGCCCAGATCAGGCAACTGGTCGCGCGATGGACGGGCGAGAACCAGCTCACGCTCGATGCCGTGCTCGACGAAATGATCTCCCGCTGCCGCGAGCTCGATTTGCGCGCGGTCGGCCCGGAACAAAAGCTCGTTCTCGATTTCACTGTCCTCGTGACCGCCAAGACGATGCACGCGCTGTTCGGCCCGTCTCGGCGCAAATGGATCGCGCTATGAGACGACTCCGTATTCTCGTGCTGATGCATCCGGACTTCCTGCCGCCGGATTCGAGTGACGGATACACGCCGCAGGAAATCAACAACTGGAAGACGGAATACGACGTCGTGAGCACCTTGCGCGCGGCCAAACATGAGGTTCGCGTCCTCGGCGCTCAGGAGGAAATCAGGCCGGTGCGCGAAGCGATCGAGCAGTTCAAGCCGCACGTGGTTTTCACGCTGCTGGAGGAATTCCACAACAACGTCGCTTACGACCAGCACATCGCCAGCTATCTCGAGCTGATGAAGGTCCCCTACACTGGATGCAACCCGCGTGGCCTGATCCTGGCGCGCGGCAAGGATTTATCCAAGACGCTGGTGCACCACCGCCGCATCGCGGTGCCGGCCTTCGCCGTTTTCCCGATGCGACGCAAAGTCAGGCGGCCGAAGCATCTTGCGCTGCCGCTGATCGTCAAGGCCCTGAACATGGATGGATCTGCCGGCATTTCTCAGGCCTCCATCGTCGATACCGACGAAAAGCTCGCGGAGCGCGTCGCCTTCATCCACGATCGGAGCGAAACCGCGGCCATCGCCGAGCAGTTCATCGAGGGACGCGAGCTTTATGTCGGCGTGCTCGGTAACAACCGGCTGCGCGTCCTGCCGGTCTGGGAATTGAAATTCGGCAGCATGGGCGGACGCAGGTCACGCCACATCGCCACGGAAAGGGCCAAGCACGACACTGACTATCAGGAGAAGGTCGGTATCGTCGACGGGCCGGCGAAGGATCTAGCGCCTGAAGTCACCGCACGGATCCAGCGCGCCGCGAAGCGCATCTACCGGGCCCTTGGCCTCGACGGCTACGCGCGCATCGATTTTCGCCTCGCCGCCGACGGCACGCCGTACTTCATCGAAGCCAACCCCAATCCGGAAATCGCCAAGAGCCAGGAGTTCGCCACCGCGGCTCAACATGACGGGCTCAAATACAGGGAGCTGCTCCATCGCATCCTGACGCTGGGGATCAGCCGGGCGAAGGCGGGTGTGTCGCTGGGGTGAGCTGAGCCGGCTTGCACCGCTCGTAAGGTGGGCAAAGGCGCAACGCGCCGTGCCCACCAATCGATGTTACGGCAAGGAATGGTGCTTTGCCCACCCTACGGCAGCGACCGCAGCTAGCCGGCCTCGGCCTTCGCGCTCACCACTTCCGCAAACGACTTGAAGAACTCCCCCGCAAGCTTCGTCGCGGTGGAGTTGATCAGGCGCGCTCCCAACTGCGCGAGCTTGCCGCCGATCTGCGCGTCGACATCGTAGTGCAGCACCGTCACGTCAGCGCTCTCGGATTCCAGCCGCACGACCGCGCCGCCCTTGGCGAAGCCGGCCACGCCGCCGGAGCCTTCGCCCGAGATGCGATAGGAGTTGGGTGGATCGAGATCGGACAGGGTCACCTTGCCGCTGAAGGTCGCCTTCACCGGGCCGACCTTGAACACCACCGTGGCGGTCATCTCGTTCGGTGCGGTGACGTCGAGCGACTGGCAGCCAGGGATACACTGTTTCAGCACAGCGGGATCATTCAGCGCTGCCCACACCTGTTCGCGTGACGCGGGGATACGCTGGCTGTCGTTCATCTGCATGATCGTTTACTCTCTGCTTGCTGGCTGTTGGGCGGCGCGCTGGCCACGCCGCCGCTCCCTGGTGATTTCGGCGAGGATCGACATCGCGATCTCTTCTGGCGTGATGGCGCCGAGATCGAGCCCGGCCGGCGCCTTGAAATCGTCGATCGCAGCGGCGCTGGCGCCTTCCGCAAGGAGCTTTGCGCGCAGCGAAGCCATCTTGCGGCGGCTGCCGACGAAGGCGTGATAACTGGCCCTGGTTGCGATTGCTGCACGCAAGGCGGCCTCGTCGCCCTTGCCCTGCGTCGAGACCACGACGAAGCGTTTGGCGTCGTTGAGCTCGCCGAGCTGATAGCCGTCGATGATCGCATCGGCATCCGGCTGGGCCGTGAGCTCAGTCGCGGGCGCGGCGATCGTAACGTGATAGCCGAGCACGCGTGCCTGTGCCGCCAGCGACAGCGCCACAGGGCTTGCACCGAGGATGACCAGCGACGGATGCGGCAGCACCGGCTCGACGAAGATGTCCATCGTACCCTTGCTCGGGCACATGTTGCTGGCAAAGCGGATGCCGTCGCGGCTCTCGCCGGCGCTGACGCCGAGTTCGGCGAGCAGATTCTCCGGCTGCACCGAGACCATGCGCGGTTCGCCGTCGGCGAGCGCCTCACGCGCCGCCTTCAGCACCGCGCCTTTGGCGCAGCCTCCGCCGATCCAGCCCGCGACGATGGTGCCGTCGGCGGCAATGATCGCCTTGGCGCCAGCCTTCGCCGCGGTCACCGAGACCGTGCGCACCACCGTCGCGAGCACGAAGGCGCGCTCGGCGGCCTTCATCTGCGCCACGAGATCCAGCACTTCGACATGGGCCGTCATCGGACTATCCCCTAGAGCTTGGCCAGATAGGGTTCGAGCGCGCGCAGACTCTGCAGCGAGTTCGCGGGCGCATAGAGATCAACATGCGGCAGTGCGGCCTTGATGCCGCGCGCTTCGGGCGCATAGCCCTCCCACGCCATCATCGGATTGAGCCAAACGATACGGCGGCAGCGCCGGTGCAGCGCCGCCATTTCCCGGCCGAGCAGCGCGGCATCGCCGGTCTCATAGCCATCAGAGACGATCATCACGCAGCTGCGCGAATGGATCACGCGCGCGGCGTGCCAGCGGTTGAAGGTCTGCAGGCTCTCGCCGATCCTGGTGCCGCCGCCCGCGCCCTGCGCCATGATCGAGAGCCGGTCGAGCGCGCGGCCGGCGTCCTTCTCCTTCATCGCATCGGAGACGTAGGCGAGGCGCGTGTGAAACAGGAATGCCTCGGCCTCGCGGAACTGGTCGAGCACGCCGTGGATGAAACGCAGGAACACGGATGTGTACATGCTCATCGAACCGGAGGCATCGAGCAGCACGACCAGCCGCAGCGGCTTGTCCTTGCGCTGGCGCTTCACGAGGCTGATCGGCACGCCGCCGTGGCTGATGTTGCGATGGATGGTGCGGCGGAGATCGAGCCGGTAGCCACGCCGGCGCGCCAGATCCCGCCGGGTCAACCGCGTGCGCATGGCGCGCGCGAGCTGCGCTGCGGCTTCATGGGCCTGCGCGACCTGATCGGGATCGCTCAGCTTTCGGAAATCGACCTCGGCGAGATTATCCGCACGCGAGGCGCCTTCCATGCGGCCCTCGCCGGCACGACCTTCCGGCGCATCATCGGAGGACGGAAGCTGGTCGGTGACGGATTGGCCGCTGCCCTGCTCCGCCGACTTGTCCTGCAAGCTCTTCAGCGACGGATTGCTCGCGCCGGGCGCCGCGCCAATCGTGCGGGAGCGCGATCGCACACGCTTGCCGAGCCAGAACGCGTCGAACAGCCCGTCGAACTTGTCCCAGTCGGATTTGCGCGCCGAGAACAGATGCTTGAACGCTGCGCGCAGCAGGCCGGGCCGGGCCGCATAGCCGGATGATATCAAGGTCGCGGCATCCTGCCCTTCGGCGAGACCGACGCGAAAGCCGGCATCGCGCAAGGTGCGCTGGAAGGCGGCAAGCCTTGCGGACACAAGGCGGGACACCTCATTGAGGTCGTCATATCCTGGGCTGGAGCCACAGCAGCTCATGCGACCCTCCCCAGCAGGCGCTGTGTCACTTCCGGGGTGACGCGGGCGCGGTCCTCGTGAGTCTTGAGCAGGCAGATCAGCGTCTCATGCACCGTCTCGGGCGCGTCATGGAGATCGCGGATGTCGAGGCCGACGAGAGCAGCCGCCCAGTCCAGCGTCTCCGCCACGCCCGGCACCTTCCGCAATTCCTCCTTGCGCACGCCCTCGACCATGCGCGCGATCTGGAGCGACAGCGATGGGCTCGCGCCCGCGACGCGCGTCAAAATGATGCGGGTCTCGCGGTCGACGTCGGGATAATCGACGTAGTGATAAAGACAGCGGCGGCGCAGCGCGTCGGAGAGCTCGCGGGTGCCGTTCGAGGTCAGCATGACATGCGGGATGGTGATTGCCGGAATGGTACCAAGCTCGGGGATCGAGACCTGGAAGTCCGACAGCAACTCCAGCAGGAACGCCTCGAACTCGTCGTCGGCGCGGTCGATCTCGTCGATCAGCAACACCGGCGCCTGCGCGCGACGGATCGCAGCGAGCAAGGGACGTTCGAGCAGGTATTTTTCCGAGAACACCTGGTCCTCGATGCTGTCGGTGCCGCGATGCGCCTGGATCGCCAGCAATTGCCGCTGGTAATTCCATTCGTAAAGCGCAGCGGATTGATCGAGGCCTTCATAGCATTGCAGGCGGATCAGCTCGGTCGCGTGGACCTTTGCCAGCGCCTTCGCCACCTCGGTCTTGCCGACGCCCGCCTCGCCCTCCAGCAGCAGCGGACGCCGCAACAATTGCATCAGCGAGATCGCGGTCGCGAGGTCCGCATCGGCGATGTAGCCCGATGCGGCCAGCGCTTGCGCGATCTCGTCACGGTTTTTCATGCTTCCATTGCCTCCTCGTCATTGCGAGGAGCGAAGCGACGAAGCAATCCAGACTGCTTCCGCGGTGGGATACTGGATTGCTTCGCTTCGCTCGCAATGACGGCCTGACTACGCCACCGCCCCCAGATCCTTCGCCGCCTTCCAGTTTCGCCAGAAATCGTGCGGCATCTGGATGTGCGTGGATCCCAGGAACGAGAACGCGTCGTTGACGGCGTTGGAGAACGCCGGCACGCCGCCGACATTCGGGCTTTCGCCGACGCCCTTGGCGCCGATCGGGTGATGCGGCGACGGGGTGACGGTGAAGTCGGTCTCCCAATGCGGCGTCTCCACCGCGGTCGGCATGAAGAAGTCCATGAACGAGCCGGTGACGACGTTGCCGACGTCGTCGTAGCGGATCTCCTGGCCCATCGCGATGGCGAAGGCCTCGGTGAGGCCGCCATGCACCTGCCCCTCGATGATCATCGGGTTGATGCGGGTGCCGCAATCGTCGAGCGCGTAGAAGCGCCGGACCTTGTACACGCCGGTATCGACGTCGATGTCCATCACGCAGAGATAGGCGCCGAACGGATAGGTCATGTTGGGCGGATCATAATAGCTGACCGCTTCCAGCCCAGGCTCCATGCCAGGGGGTACCGAGTTGTAGGCCGCCCAGCAGATGTCCTTCATCGACATGAACTTTTCCGGCAGGCCCTTTACCCGGAAGCCGTCGATGTCGAACTCGAGATCGTCCTCGTGAACCTCGAGCTTGTAGGCCGCGATCATCTGCGCCTTGGCCTTGATCTTTCGCGCAGCCATCGCAATTGCCGCGCCCGCCACCGGCGTCGAGCGTGAACCGTAGGTGCCGAGCCCGTAGGGCGCGGTGTCCGTATTGCCCTCTTCCACCATGATGTTGTCGGCGGGAATGCCTATCTCGGTCGCGATGATCTGGGCCCAGGTGGTCTCGTGGCCCTGGCCCTGACTCTTGGTGCCCATGCGCGCAATGCCCGCACCGGTCGGATGCATGCGGATCTCGCAGGAGTCGAACATCGCGATGCCCAGGATGTCGCAATTCTTCGACGGGCCGGCGCCGACGATCTCGGTGAAGAAGGAGATGCCGAGGCCCATGATCTCGCGGGTCTCGCCGCGCGCGAACGCGGCGCGCTTCTCCTGTTGTTCTTTCCGGAGCGCGGCGTAACCCGTCGTCTCCATCATCTTGCGCATGGCGGTGTGGTAGTCACCGGAATCGTATTCCCAACCCAGCGCCGAGTGATACGGGAACTGCTCCGGCTTGATGAAATTCTTCAGCCGCAGCTCGGCCGGATCCATATTGAGCTTCTGCGCCAGAATATCCATGGCGCGCTCGATGCAGTAGGCGGCCTCCGTGACGCGGAACGAGCAGCGGTAGGCGACGCCGCCGGGCGCCTTGTTGGTGTAGACGCCGTCGACAGCCAGATGCGCGGTCGGGAAGTCATAGGAGCCGGTGACGATGTTGAAGAAGCCGGCCGGCCATTTCGACGGGTCGGCGCAGGCATCGAACGCGCCGTGATCGGCGAGCACGTGCACGCGCAGCCCCGTAACCTTGCCGTTCCTGGTCGCGGCGATCTCGGTCGTCATGTGGTAGTCGCGCGCGAACGAGGTCGCGGTCAGATTCTCGATGCGGTCTTCGACCCATTTCACCGGCTTGCCGGTGACGATGGAGGCCACCGCCGCGCAGATATAGCCGGGATAGGCGCCAACCTTGTTGCCGAAACCGCCGCCGATATCGGGGGCGATGACGTGGATCTTCTGCTCCGGCAGCTTTGCGATCAGCGCCACCACGGTGCGGATCACGTGCGGGGCCTGGAACGTGCCGTAGATCGTCAGCTCGCCCTTGATCTTGTCGAAGGAGCAGACGCACTGGCAGGTCTCCAGCGGCGACGGATGGGTGCGGTGATAGGAGATCATCTCCTTGATCCTGACCTCGGCCTTATTGAAGGCCGCATCGGTCAGCTCCTTGTCGCCGACGGTCCACTCGAAGATGTGGTTGTCGTGCTTGCGCGGACCGTGCGCGCCCGATGTCTTGCCGACGAGGTCCTCGCGCAATATCGGCGCGTCCTTGTCCATCGCCTTGAAGGGATCGACCAAAGGCGGCAGCGGCTCGTATTCGACGATCACCTTGTTGATGCCGTCATCGGCCGCATAACGGTCGGTGGCAACGACGAAAGCGACCTCCTGATTCTGGAACAGCACCTTGCCGTCGGCCAGCACCATCTGCACGTCGCCGGCGAGCGTCGGCATCCATGCGAGGTTGACGGTCTTCAGCGTCTCGGCGGTGATGACCGCGAGCACGCCGGGGACCTTCAGCGCCTCGCTGTCGTCGATCTTCTTGACGCGCGCATGCGGATGCGGCGAGCGGACGAAGTCGCCATGCAGCATGCCCGGCAGCTTGACGTCGTCGACGTAATTGCCCTTGCCTTGCGTGAAGCGGATGTCCTCGACGCGCTTGCGCTTGCAGCCCATGCCTTCGAGTGCGGCTTCGCGTTGTTCCCGCGTGGGAGTCATGTCGTTCATTCTGCGGCCTCCCGGAATTCCACGCCGTTGATCTTCGCGGCGGCGTATTGAATGGCTTTGACGATGTTCTGGTAGCCGGTGCAGCGGCAGATATTGCCGGAGATGCCCATCCGTATTTCCTGCTCGCTCGGCGACGGATTCTCTTTCAGCAGACGATGCGCCCGCATGATCATGCCGGGCGTGCAGAAGCCGCATTGCAGGCCGTGCATCATGCGGAAGCCCTCCTGCAGCGCGGACAGCGTGCCGTCGGCATTGGCCATGCCTTCGACGGTCGTGATGTCGCTGCCCTCAGCCTGGACCGCGAACATCGTGCAGGATTTCACCGACATGCCGTCGATATCGACGGTGCAGGCGCCGCAATGCGTGGTCTCGCAGCCGATATGGGTGCCGGTCATCTGCAGGTTCTCGCGGATGAAGTGCACCAGCAGCGTGCGCGGCTCGACGAGGCCTTCGACCTCGGCGCCGTTCACCTTCATGGTGACGTGTGTTTTGGCCATCGATCCCTCCCTTACTTCGCTCGGCTAGCTGCGCGCTGAAGCGCGCGCGTCACCATGATGCCGCCGACATGTTTGCGGTATTCGACCGGACCGCGGGCATCCGCGGCCGGCGCCATGATCGCTTCGGCTGCCGCGGCGGCCTTCTTCAGTGTCGCCGCATCGAGGCTGGAGCCGATCACCGCCCTGGCCGCGTCAACGGCGAGCAGCGGCGTCTCGTGCACGTTGGTGAGGCCGATCGAACAGGTCGCGACGTTGCCGCCGGACATGGTGAGGACGACAGCGGCGGCCGCGGTCGCGTAGTCGCCGACCTTACGCTTGAGCTTTTCATAGGCGTAGCCGTGGCCAGCCGCCGGCACGGGCACCGACACGGAGGTGAGGATCTCACCGGGCTCGAGCGCGGTGAAATAGGCGCCCTGATAGAAGTCGGCCGCCGGAACGTCGCGGACGCCGCCGGCGCCTTCGAGGCGATAGGTCGCACCCAGCGTCATCATCAGCGCCGGCATGTCGTTGCCGGGATCGCCATTGGCGACATTGCCGCCGATCGTGCCGCGATAGCGCACCTGCGGGTCGGCGATCAGCAGCGCCGCCTCATGCAGGATCGGCATCGACTTGGCGACTTCATCGGAGGCCAGCAGCTCGTGCTGGGTGGTCATCGCGCCTATGACGAGATTGTTGCCGCTCCGGCTGATGCCCTTGAGAGCGGCGATGCCGTGCAGATCGATCAGATGGGCGGGGGTGGCGAGCCGCAGCTTCATCATCGGCACCAGGCTGTGCCCGCCGGCCAGTGGCCGCGCATCCTCGCCGAGGTCGGATAGAAGTTTGACGGCGTCGGCGACACTCGCCGGCCGGTGATAGCTGAATGAGCCCGGGATCATCATCTCCTCCCACATTCGTCCTTGGCTGTGACGGCGCGGACGTTGGTGGAAAGCTCACTCCCGGCGGAGCGGGCCGCAATCATTCGGGCACAAAGAGGGGCTTTTTGCACGAATTACGGCCCCGAACGCACGAACTGCGTCAGGCGTGGCGACCCTTCACCTCGCCCCGCTTGCGGGGAGAGGTCGGATTGCATCGCAAGATGCAATCCGGGTGAGGGGGTACAGGTCTATCGAAGAATCTCACACGCAGAGACAGGCCCCTCACCCCAACCCTCTCAGCGCGAGCGAAGCTCGTCGCGCCCCCGCAAGAGCGGGGCGAGGGAGTGAGACAGTTCGCCTCCCTAACTTCTTCTACGCCTGCCGCCTATTCGCCAGCCCGAGCCTCGCCTTCACCTCGGCGATCTTGGCGCGGCTGACCGGCACCCGGTGCGGCGACGGGCCGTCGAGCTCGAGCACCGCGCCATCGCCCTCTTTCCGGACCAGCGCGACATGGGGAATGGCGACGATATGGCTGCGGTGCACCCGCAGGAACAGCGAGGGGTCGAGCTGCGCCTCGGCTTCGGAGATCGACCAAGGGCACATTCGCTCGCGGGTGCCGTCGTGGACGCGGGTGTAGTGCGCATCCGCCCGGACGCTGCGGACATTGGCCGTCTCGATGAAGTGGGTGCCGTCGGCGCTCTCGACCGGCAATCGGGGAACCGGCGCACGCGGCGGCTGGCCGAGGCCGCCGAGCGGCGCCATCGGCCGCGGAGCTGCAGCCGGCGCAGCAATCAGTTCAATGGCGGCCGCGGCGACCGGCGAAGTGACCGGTTCGGCGGCAGCAGAGTTCGAAATCTGACGACGTTGATCGGGAACGAGCGACAGCAAGAAGCCGGCCGCGATGACGAAGCACAGCACGGCAACGATGATCGATAAAATTTGCTGCGACGCGGCGAGGCCGCCGCCGGCGTGGTGATGCGCCGCGCCAGTAAGCGGCTCGAAATGCATACCGAGCATCGCTGTGTAATGCATGCCGGAGACGGCGATACCGAACACAATCGAGCTGACGATCAGCCGGACGCCTTCCTGCTGCGCCAGGAAAGCGCGCAGGCCGCCATAAGCGGTCACGATCGCCACCACGACCGACAGCGCCACCATGGTCTTGTCGTGCACGATGCCGAACGGGCCGGCGAGGCCGTGAATGCCGACATAATGCATGCTGGCGATACCGACGCCGAGCAAAACGGCCGACGATGCCACCCGCTTCAGCGTGGGCTCACCGATCGAGACGAAGAAAAGAGAAATGCCGACCACCAGCGCGCAGATCAGGAACGAAATGATGGTGGGCAGCACCAGATAGACCGTGTCCGGCGGCAGCGGCGCGGCCAGCATGCCGACGAAATGCATGGTCCAGATGCCCACCGCCAGAAACGCAGCCGCGCCCGCGAGCAGAACGCGGTTACTGACGCCGGGCGTATTGCGGATGCGAGCAGCAAGCGCAAAGCCGGTATAGCCACCCAGACTCGCGATCGCCACAGAGAGCGCGACGAGATAGGGATCGTGTCCTTCGAACATGATCTTGTCGGCCGCCCGTCTCCACGGCACGGCCTCCTCCCGCCGCCGACTTTATAGGGACGGCGGCGGGATTGACAATCAGCGGCGTGTGAAGGGCTGTTTCATCCGTCACCCCCGCGCAATGGCGAAGCCATTGCGCGGGGGTGACGGGTCGCGCTCCTCAGGATGAGGAGCGCGAGTCGTTGCGACCTCTACACAATTCCCGCGGCGACCTGGCCGCGCAGGCGCTCCAGGCCGTGCAACGTCTCCGCACAGGCGGCCGCGACCTCGATGCCCTTGATCGTAAAGTGCCTGCGGAAGAAATCGTAATGCACCTCGGTCTCGTGGAATTGCTGCGGCGTCAGCACGGCGGAGAACACCGGCACCTCGGTGCGCAGCTGCACATCCATCAGCGCCTTGATCACGGTGTCGGCGACGAACTCGTGGCGATAAATGCCGCCGTCGACAACGAGGCCGGCCGCGACGATGGCGGTGTAGCGCCGCGTCTTGGCGAGAACCTGCGCATGCAGCGGGATCTCGAACGAGCCCGGCACCTCGAACACGTCGACATGGGTGAGGTGGCGCGCCTCGGCCTCCTTCATGAAGGCGATGCGGGCCTCCTCGACCACGTCGCGGTGCCAGCGGGCCTGCACGAAGGCCACCCGCTGCGGCTTTGCGAAGCGTGGATGCTCGGTCGTTGGAACCGGCGGTTGGGTTGTCTGGGACGTTTCGGCTTGGGGATCTTGCAACATCTGATTCATGGCTTTCCTTCAAAGGACCAGAATCAGGGCACACGGAACGACAAACAGCCGCATCTCGCGATGCGTCTGCCACCGACCGTTCTCTTTCATCCGGACTTTAACCGTCGGCTTCGGAGTTGCACCGAATCTGCTGACCCTTTCCGTTGGAAAACATCCTTCGGGAAGGCGCTCGCGGGCTTGGGCCTTTCGGCCCTTACCGCCGGTGGGGACTTTCACCCCGCCCTGAGAACATCGGCCGCCCGGGATTGAGCGACCTGAGTGGAAATATGACGCCGGTCCGGGGCCGCAGCAAGCGTGTTCCGCAGCAAAAAACCGCATGGTCCCATGTCACCAAGGCAGGTGAGCCATCGCGCGACGGAATTAACGATCGGCCGGCCGTCCGAATCCGATTCCTGTTTGTTCTATTCGTTAACAATTGTGGCCGAGATGAGCTGTGGACGAACGAGTCCTGGCTTGTGGACGGACTCGGCAGCCAGTTGCGCAGATTCCGCAAATCACATCACTTGATCCGCGACAGGCCGCGCCGGTCCCAGGAGATCACGAAAGCGACTCCCGAGATCGACGACGTTTAGGGAGCGCGCGCCGGGCCCAACCGCGTGCGTATCAAGGACAACAAGAAGGCAAGAGGTCGAGACGGCATGTCCCTGCTCGAAGGCAATATCGATTCCCGAAATCACCCGCTCGCGGTGGTCGAGGATATCGCTGCCAGCAACAACTGGCCGTTCGAACGCTCCGGCGAAGACGAGCTCACCATTGTCTCCAAGGGACAGTGGACCGACTACCAGATCTCCTTCACCTGGATGAGTGAGATTGAGGCGCTGCATCTGGCGTGCGCCTTCGACATGAAGATTCCCATGCAGAGGCGGGGGGAGGTGCAGCGGCTCGTTGCAGCCGTCAACGAGCAGTTGTGGGTCGGCCATTTCGACCTGTGGACCAACACCGGCATGATCATGCACCGCCAGGCGCTGGTGCTGCCGGGCGGGCTGACCGCCTCGACCGCGCAATGCGAAGCCATGCTCGCCGGCGCCATCCACGCCTGCGAGCGCTACTTCCCGGCGTTCCAGTTCGTCGTGTGGGCCGGCAAGACCACCGCGCAGGCCATGGACGCCGCGATGTTCGATACGGTCGGAGAGGCGTAAGGCCTCTCAAGACGTGAGGGAGCCGGAGCTCCCTCCCCGCCGCCGTCCCGGACAAGCAAAGCGCAGATCCGGGACCCAGACCGCGTGATGCCGCTTGTGGCACACCGCTTGTTGCCAACATCCCCATCCATTAGAACCGACTGTGTTTACGCGACGAGCGCAAGCGCTCGCGCGGGGGTCCCGGCCTTCGCCGGGACGACAGCGCGTTTGTGGTGACAGCGATGGCAGACAGCAGCACTCTCAAGAACATCACCGGCACCATCCTTCTCGCCGGCGCCGGCAAGATGGGCGGCGCGATGCTGACCGGATGGTTGGCAGGCGGGCTCGATCCGCGCCGCGTCGCGGTGGTCGATCCCTTCATCTCGCCCGAGATCACCGCGCTTGCGGTCAAGGGCGTCGCGCTCAATCCCGACGCGAAGACGGCAGGCTTTGTCGAAACGATGGTCGTCGCGGTCAAGCCGCAGATGTTCCGCGAGGCCGGCGCGAAGCTGAAATCGTTCGTGTCGGAGAGAACTTCAGTGGTCTCGATCATGGCGGGAACCACGATCGCTGCGCTCGAAGAGGTCTGCGGCGGCGCCGTGGTGCGCGCGATGCCGAACACGCCGGCGGCAATCGGCCGCGGCATCACGGTTGCGGTTGCGGCGAAGAGTGTCAGCGCAGGACAGCGCGCGGTGGCCGATGCCTTGCTGCGCGCCACCGGCTCGGTCGAATGGGTCGAGGATGAAGGCCTGATGGACGCGGTGACAGCGGTGTCCGGCTCGGGCCCGGCCTATGTGTTCCTGCTCGCCGAAGAGCTCGCGCGCGCCGGCGTCGAGGCGGGATTGCCCGAGGCGCTGGCAACGAAGCTTGCGCGCGAGACGGTCGCGGGCTCGGGCGAGCTGCTGCACCAGTCCGAGCTTCCCTCCAGCACGCTGCGCCAGAATGTCACCTCGCCCGGCGGCACCACGGCCGCCGCGCTCGGCGTGCTGATGGGCGAACCCGGCCTGCGCGACCTGATGATCCGCGCGATCGCGGCGGCGACGAAGCGGTCGAAGGAATTGGCGAAGTAAACAGGTGCTGTAGGGTGGATTAGGCGAAGCCGTAACCCACCTCTTCTATTTCCGCGGAGACAGAAGTGGTGGATTACGCCTTCGGCTAATCCACCCTACGGCACCGCGCTTGCGGCTACGCTCCCAGCCGCTTGTTGAACATCGCGACATTCACGAGCCCGCGCGCATGGCGGCCTTCGCCGAGCCTGCGGGTGCCCTCGAACGCCTCGACCTCGAAGCGGATGACGCGGCGCTCGACCGCAACGACCTTCGCGGTGGTCCGCACCGTCGCGCCGACGAGGGCTGCGGCGAGATGGCGAATGTCGACCTCGGTGCCGACGGTGACCCAGCCCGGCTGCAACGCGGCGCGGATCGCATCGCCCGACGTCATCTCCATTTCCAGGATCATCATCGGGGTCGCATAGACCATCGGCATGCCGGCTACGAAATGTCCGACCGTGCGCTCCGATGGGACGACCAGCGTGCGCTCGGCGCTCATGCCGATTTTGATGAAGTCGCGTGCGTCCATGGTGCTTGCTCGATGTCGTCCCGGACGAGCCGGGACGACGGCAGTGTCTGCCGAACGAGCCCTGGCTATTTCTTCGCCGCCGCGCGCTCCACAAACGTCTTGCCGCCCTTCATCTTGTGGCGGAGCGGGGCTTCGTTGATCTGGATGACGACGGCATCGGCGTCGACGCCGAGATTCTTCACCAGCGCCTGCGTGATGTCGCGCATCATGCCGGCCTTCTGCTCGTCGGTGCGGCCCTCGGCCATGCTGACGGTGATCTCAGGCATTGTCTTCTCCCTGCTGTCGCGATGACCGGGCACACCCCGGTCGCTCATGGTGGGGCGCATCAAACAGGAGGTGGATGCCCGGGACAAGCCCGGGCATGAGGCGATCCGCGAATGGCTAGCCCCAGCTCACGTCATGGCGGGCCAGGACTTCACGCACTTTTGCGACGAGGTCGGCTTCGCTGCACGAGAACTGCGCCGGCCGCGTCTCGCGCCATTCCTGGTTGGAGGCGATCGCGGCCGCCGCCTTGGCCCCCTCGATCAGATCCTTGATCTGCAGCTCGCCGCGCGCCTTTTCATCCGAGCCCTGGATGATCACGCAAGGCGAGTTGCGGCGGTCGGCATATTTGAGCTGGTTGCCCATGTTCTTGGGATTGCCGAGATAGAGCTCCGCGCGGATGCCGGCGGCGCGAAGGCTCGAGACCATCTTCTGATAGTCGGCGACGCGGTCGCGGTCGAACACGGTGACGACGACGGGACCGAATTCGGGCCGCGTGTCGAGCTTGCCGAGCAGCGTCAGCGCGGCCTGCAGGCGCGACACGCCGATCGAGAACCCGGTCGCAGGCACCGGCTCGCCGCGGAAGCGCGAGACGAGGCCGTCGTAACGTCCGCCGCCGCCGACTGAGCCGAACCGCACCGGGCGGCCCTTCTCGTCCTTGGTCTCGAGCAGCAGTTCGACCTCGTAGACGGGGCCAGTGTAATATTCGAGGCCGCGCACGACCGAGGGGTCGATGCGGATCCTATCTCGATTGTAGCCAGCAGCCTCGACCAACTCCGAGATTAATCTAAGCTCTTCGATGCCTGCTCGAGATGTCTCATTATTCCCGAAGTGGGTCATCATTCCCTCGATGACCCCTTTATTGCTTTCTACGAAATACGACTTGTCGTCATCCCCCGCCGAAAACGTCATCACATTGCCTCGCGCGGCGCGCGCTGAAGGCGAAAGATTGGTGACATCTTCGAGTTCGGTAATATTGCCTTCCTGTAGCAAGGCAAAAACGAGAATCTTGGCGATTTGGTCATCGTCGAGGCCGGCACCCTTGGTAAAGTCGCCACTCTCGTCCTTGCGACCTGCACCCAGCAACTCGCGCACTCCTTCCGATCCGAGCCGATCTAACTTATCGATCGCTCGAAGGACTGTGAGCCGATGTCCTGCATGTTCATCACCACCGAGCCCGATGCTCTCCATTACGCCGTCGAGCACTTTCCGGTTATTCACCTTCACGACATAGGAGCCGCGCGCAATGCCGAGCGCCTCCATCGTGTCCGCGGCCATCATGCAGATCTCGGCATCCGCCGCCGGCGTCGCCGAGCCGACCGTGTCGGCATCGAACTGCATGAACTGGCGGAAGCGGCCGGGGCCGGGCTTTTCGTTGCGGAAGACGTAGCCGACGCGGTAGCTGCGATAGGGCAGGACCAGGCCGTCGGTGCCGTATCGCTCGCCGACATAGCGGGCGAGCGGCGCGGTCAGATCGTAGCGCAGGCTGATCCACTGCTCATCGTCGTCCTGGAACGAGAACACGCCCTCGTTCGGACGGTCCTGGTCGGGCAGGAACTTGCCGAGCGCGTCGGTGTATTCCATCGCCGGCGTCTCGACGGGCTCGAACCCGTAGAGCTCGTAGACGGCGCGGATCTTCTCGACCATCTCGCGCGTCGCCCGGATCGCGGCGGGATCGCGATCCTCGAGCCCGCGCGGCAGGCGCGCCTTCAGTTTCTGGGGTTTTTTGGGTTTCTCGGCCATGCGCGGCGTTTACCAGCCGGGGCGCGGTGCGGCAACCGCTGGCGTGTCTTCTTCACCTCGCCCCGCTTGCGGGGAGAGGTCGAAATTCACGCTGAAAGCGGGAATTTCGGGCGAGGGGGACTCTCCGCGAGTCCAATGGCCGCCGGCCCCGGGGAGACTCCCCCTCACCCTGCCCTCTCCCCGCAGGCGGGGAGAGGGGAAGAGAATTTACGGCTGCTCCATCCGCGCCCGGAGGGCATCGGCGTCCGCCTTCGGCAGCGACTTCAGCGTCGGCTTGATGGTTTCACCGCCGACGATCTTGCCGTTGCGCATGAACATCCAGTCCGAGATGTCGGCTTCGGCAAACTTAACCGCGTCACTTGCCCGTTTACCCGGCAGGTCCCGTGGTTCATTGGCGAAGAAGCCCGAATAGGCCCCGTTCGGCAGCTTCTTCACGTCGGCGATCCAGATGTGCTCGCCGCCCTTGCGGGTCGAAAAGCGCACTTTCAGGGAATGGCCGGTCTCTGACGGCTTGGGCGCCTCATAGGAGGCCCAGAAGGTCGGGAGCGTGCCGCGGGCGCGCGCGATCGCGGCATTCATTTCCGGATCGGTGGTGCGCACGTCGACAATCGGCGAGCGGTCTTGGGCTGCGACTTCCGGCGTGGGTCCGACGGTCAGGATGCCGAAAACGGAGACGCCGGTGATTGCGGCGAGAACGACCCATTTCACGGGTTGGGAGAGTTTGGTTGCCATGTTCGCGATGTCCAGGATGCTTGATGTGTCCTGGCTTTGTCGCGCGGTTGTGGCGCGGAGTTCATAGCGCAAAAGTCCACAAGCATTGCGCATTTCCCCTCTCCCTCGCGAGAGAGGGGAAACGCTCATCGCGTCTCAAAACACCTTGCGGATCCAGTTGTGCGGATCGTTGGTGCGGCCGTACTGGATGTCGACGAGCTGCTTGCGCAGGCCCATGGCGACGGGGCCGGCGGCGCCGCCGCTGATCTCGAAATCGCCGCTCACCGAGCGGACCTTGCCGATCGGCGAGATCACCGCGGCAGTACCGCAGGCAAACGCTTCCTTCAGCCTGCCGGACGCCGCATCCTTGCGCCACTGGTCGAGCGAATACGGCTCCTCGCGCACGGTCTTGCCGGCATCGCGGGCGAGCGCGATGATGGAATCGCGGGTGATGCCGGGCAGGATGGTGCCGAGCGGCGGCGTCGAGAGCGAGCCGTCGTCGAACACGAAGAACACGTTCATGCCGCCGAGCTCCTCGATGTAGCGGCGCTCGACCGCATCGAGGAAGACGACCTGATCGCAGCCGTGCTGGATCGCTTCGGCCTGAGCGCGCAGGCTCGCGGCGTAGTTGCCGCCGCACTTGACGGCGCCAGTGCCGCCGATCGCGGCGCGCGTGTAGTTCTCGGAGACCCAGATCGAGACCGGCGCGGGTCCGCCCTTGAAGTAGGAGCCCACCGGCGAAGCGATCACCGCAAAGATGTACTCGGACGACGGCTTGACGCCGAGGAAGGTCTCGCTCGCGATCATGAAGGGGCGCAGGTAGAGGCTGCCCTCGCCGCCCGGCATCCAGGCGCGATCGATGCGCACGACCTGCTCGACCGCCTCGATGAAGACGTCCTCCGGGATCTGCGCCATCGCCATGCGGTCGGCGGAGTCCTTGAAGCGGCGCGCATTGGCGTCGGGACGGAACAGGTTCACGCCGCCGTCGTCGCGCTTGTAGGCCTTGAGGCCCTCGAAGATTTCCTGTGCGTAGTGCAGGACCGCGCCGGCCGGATCCATCTGGAAGTTGGCGCGCGCCTCGATCTTCGCCTCATACCAGCCGCCCTTGGCATGGCTGTAGCGGACGATCGCCATGTGGTCGGTGAAGACCCGCCCGAAGCCGGGGTCCACCAGCTTGGCGATCCGGTCCTTTTCGGGTGTCGGATTGGATGCGGGCTGGATGTCGAATTTCATGCTCATTTCCTTGCCTCCCGCTGCCGGTGGCGGCGCTGCTCTGGCGCCGGCCGCCCCGTTCGGGCCCGGCTGGCTTGATTGGATTTCTGGCCGGACCACCGCCAGCCTTGTTACGGCCGGTTTCCGTGGCCAGCATGTCTCCGAGGACATGCTTTTGCGGAAGGCGGAAGTCCAGTATGTTTTGCCGAAATGCCGTTCGACAATCGCACGGTAGATCTGGTTCGGCCGTCACCACCTGTCCGGCTCACTCTGGCCGTCCCAGCTTCGATGCCACCCGTCGCGAAGCGATCTAAAATTTCGTGCGGGCTGATCGTTTTGTAACATTGAACCCAAGATACGTCAATATGCCTGACATAAATTTCGCGACTCCCTCTCAAGACGCTGTCGAGCCTCGGCCGGCCGCAGGCGAAGGAGGCAATTTGCGCTGGGATATCATCGAGCTACTGTTCTTCGCCTACCGCGACTTCGTCGGCGATCCCGACCAGGAGCTGGAGGCATTCGGCTTCGGCCGGGCCCATCACCGGGTCATGCACTTTGTCTATCGCTATCCCGGCCTGAAGGTTGCCGACCTGCTCGACGTCCTGCGCATCACAAAACAGTCGCTCGGCCGCGTGCTCAAGCAGCTGCTGGACGAGGGCTACATCGTGCAGAAGACCGGCGACAATGACCGCCGCCAGCGATTGCTCTACGCAACGCCGAAGGGTGAGGCGCTGGTGCAGAAGCTCGCCGGTCTCCAGACCACGCGGATCACCAAGGCGCTCGCCAAGATGAACCCGCAGGACGCGGACACGGTGAAGCGCTTCCTGCGCGCGATGATCGACCGCGACGATCCGGACAAGGTGCTCGAGACGATCTTCGCCTCCGTCAATCAAGACAGCAAGGAGTGACCGTGCCGCTTGCAGCCACGCTCGCCCGTCCGCCCGTTGAACCGGCCGACGACGCCCCGCATCTGCTGCTGGTCGACGACGACCGCCGCATCCGCGACCTGCTCTCGCGCTTCCTCGCCGCCGAAGGCTATCGCGTCACCACCGCCGCGAGCGCCGGCGATGCACGCTCGAAGCTGATGGGCCTGCATTTCGACCTGCTGATCCTCGACGTGATGATGCCCGGCGAGACCGGCTTCGACCTCGCCCGCTTCATCCGCACCTCCTCCTCGGTGCCGATCGTGATGCTGACCGCGCGGCACGAAGCCGAAGCCCGCATCGAAGGCCTGCAGATCGGCGCCGACGATTACGTGGCAAAGCCGTTCGAGCCGCGCGAGCTGGCGCTGCGCATCAACAACATCCTCAAGCGCGCCGCGCCGCCGCCGCAGACCGTGACCGTCGAGAAGATCGCGTTCGGGCCTTACGTCTACCATTTGGATCGCGGCGAGCTGCGCCAGGGCGAGGAAGTCATCCACCTCACCGACCGCGAGCGCGAGATGCTGCGCATTCTTTCGGAGACACCCGGCGAGACCGTGCCGCGCAGCGCGCTGACCGGCAACGGCACCGTCAACGAGCGCGCCGTCGACGTGCAGATCAACCGCCTCAGGCGCAAGATCGAGACCGACCCGGCCAATCCGCTGTTCCTCCAGGCGGTGCGCGGCATCGGCTACCGCCTGGTGGCCTCGCCATAAATCAGTGAAGCGCGACCGATGAGCACGATCGATACCGGCCTGACGCTGCTCAAGAGCGCCGCCGGGCGCGTCTCTGCCGCCAATGGCTGGATGGGCAACGCGTTCAAAGGCTGGATGCCGACCGGCCTCTACGCCCGCGCGCTCCTGATCATGATCGTGCCGATGGTGATCCTGCAATCGGTCGTCGCCTTCGTGTTCATGGAGCGGCACTGGAACACGGTGACGCGGCGCCTGTCGGCCGCTGTCGTGCAGGACATCGCCGCGCTGATCGACGTCTACAAGGGCTACCCGCAGGACAAGGATCGCGACCAGATCCGCCGCATCGCGCAGCAGCGCCTCGGCCTCGTCGTCGACTTCCTGCCCCCCGGCGACATGCCGCCGCCCGGACCAAAGCCGTTCTTCTCGCTGCTCGACCAGACGCTATCGGTACAGCTCGGCCGCCAGATCGGCCGCTCGTTCTGGATCGACACCGTCGGCCGCTCCAACCTCGTCGAGATCCGCATCCAGCTCGACGATGCCGTGATGCGCGTATTCGCGCAGCGCAGCGCCGCGTATGCCTCGAACTCGGAGATTTTCCTGTTCTGGATGGTCGGCACGTCCTCGATCCTCCTGATCGTCGCGGTGCTGTTCCTGCGCAACCAGATCAAGCCGATCCTGCGGCTTGCGGATGCCGCCGAAAGTTTCGGCAAGGGCCGCGAGGCGCCGAATTTCCGTCCGCGCGGCGCGCGCGAGGTGCGGCGCGCGGCGGTTGCCTTCCTCGAGATGAAGTCGCGCATCGAGCGCACGATGGAGCAGCGCACCGCGATGCTCGCCGGCGTCAGCCACGATCTGCGCACCATCCTCACCCGCTTCAAGCTCGAACTGGCGCTGATCGGCGACAGTCCCGAAATGGAGGGGATGCGCAAGGACGTCGACGAGATGTCGATGATGCTGGAGGACTACCTTGCGTTTGCCCGCGGTGATTCCGGCGAGCAGTCGCAGCCGACCGATATGTCGCAGGCGCTCGAAGAGCTGCGCAGCGACGCCGAGCGCCACGGCCATACGGCGACCGTCGCGTTCAACGGACTGCCGGTGGTCACAGTGAAACCGGCCTCGTTCAAGCGCTGCCTCGCCAACCTCGTCACCAACGCCGCCCGCTACGGCAAGAGCATCGCCATCACCGGCCAGCGCGATCACCGTTATTTGACCGTCATTGTCGACGACGACGGGCCGGGCATTCCCGCGCATTTGCGCGAAGAGGTGTTCAAGCCGTTCCTGCGGCTCGACAATGCCCGCAACCAGGACGAGGGCGGCACCGGCCTTGGCCTCGCCATCGCCCGCGACATCGCCCGCTCGCATGGCGGCGACATCACCCTCGGCGACAGCCCGATGGGGGGATTACGGGCGAGCGTCAGGATACCGGTGTAGCTTTCCTTACCTCGCCCCGCTTGCGGGGAGAGGTCGAATTCGATCGCAGATCGAATTCGGGTGAGGGGGTACAGGTCTCACGACAATCTCATGCGTGGAGAGATGCCCCTCACCCCAACCCTCTCCCCGTAAGAACGGGGCGAGGGAGCGCACCGACTTCCGCGCAACGACCACACCTACTTCGGCAGCAGCGCCTTCAGCTTGTCGATGTCGCGCACGTTCATCTTGAAGCCGCCGGGCATCACGATGTCGCCTGGCTTCTGCTCCGGCTTGCAGGCGCCCAGCCACTTGGCTTCGAGCGTCATCGTCGTATCGCGGCCGGCCGCACCAGCGGCGCCGCCTTGCGCGTGCGAGGTGGTCTTCACCGTATAGGCCGAGTTGAAATCGCCGTTGATCTCGGCATGCGAGGTCGTGCTGATGCCGGCGACGCTGCATTCGGAATCGCTGACATAGCCGGTCGCAGTCTTCTTGATGTCCTGCTTGCTGCAGATCTGTTTGGCCATCGGGGAGACGTTGTTGCTCATCTCCTTGTCGACGGTCTCGTCGGTGCAATGCTGCATGGTCATTTCCGGCATCGCCGAGCCGCTCCTGACCATCTTCATTTCCCAAAGACCGGCCTTGCGCACCGGCAGGTCGTCGGCGCTGGCACTGCCTGCCGACAAGGCAAAGCAAAGGCTTGAGCCGAGCAAAGCGAGTTTGCGCGTCATGGGTGAAGCTCCCGGCTGAGAGACGTTACGAACGCGCCTTGACAAAAACGCCTTGACGAAAACGCCCTGGCGCCAAGGCGCATCAATAAAGCGTGCGGATCGGCTGGTTGGCGGCGCCATACGGCACCCAGCGGCAGGAGAACGAGATGTAACCGCCCTCATAGGCCTGTATCGCGAGGAATTTCACGACCTTGCCGTAGCGCGCGCAGTGATCGACCGCGACCTGCCGCGCATCGGTCTGCGTCGCCAGCGAATAGGCGATGATGCCGCCGGTGTCGTTGCCCTTGAACGGAGGCACTGGAAGCAGATCGGCGCGCGCCGACTGGCTCGCCATCATACCCAGGGCAAGAAGGCCCGCGGCCGCAATGATTCGCATTCCCGTCACTCCAATTGGTTGGGCCCAGTTTACGGTGCCGAGATGGAAGTGAAAAGAACTGAAGCCCCGTTGGCTGCGACGTTATGGTCAAGTCCTGGCGAAGTGTTGCCGCGCTGCACTTGACCTCCCCCGGCCTTCGCGGCACCGTCCAGCCTTCGCAAGACCAGCTGTCCGGATTGCCCATGCGCACCCTCTCCCTGAAATCGCTCCGCTTTGCCGCCGTGTTCGGCCTCATGTTCGGGGCGCTGTCGCTCGGTGAGGCCAAGGCCGCCAATCCGCTGGAGCTGAACTTCTGGCTGAGCGGACCGCGCTATGACGGCGCCGTCGCCGACTGCGACAAGGCGCTGCCAACAATCGCCACCCAGTTCTGGGAGAAGGAAAGCTCCTTCTGGAATTCCTCGTTGAAAATCACGGGCTTCTCTGCCGTTCACGAGACCGCGTTCCGGCCCTGGCAGTCTGACAACATTCCGCGCCGTTATTGCACCGGCGATGCCATGCTCAACGACGGCAAGGTGCGCAAGGTGCATTTCTCGATCATCGAGGATGGCGGCTTCGCCGGTTACGGCAATGGCGTTGAATGGTGCATGGTCGGCCTCGACCGCAACTGGGCCTACAATCCGGCGTGCCGCGCCGCCAGGCCTTGATTCGAAAAGCCTTGATTCGAAAAGCCCTGATCTGAAAAGCCCTGATTCGGACTGATCAAGCGACCGGATGATGGTCGCCTGAAATTTGTTCTTGAAATGTTCTCGTTGCCTGCTAGGCTCATTGCACAGTCTGGTTGAGGGGCGTCGCCATGTTTCAGTTTAGATTGCATTCGTTCTCCCGCCTGATGATCTCGCTGACCCTGGCGGCCGGGCTGGTCGCGCTGGCCGGCGGTGCGAAGGCCCAGGACAAGCGGCAGAACGCACCCGGCGAATTCGATTTCTACGTGCTGTCGCTGTCCTGGTCGCCGTCGTTCTGTGAGGAAGCCTCCGAGCGCGGCCGCAGCGGCGGGCGCTCGCAGATGCAATGCAGCGGGCGGCCCTATTCATTCGTGGTGCACGGGCTGTGGCCGCAATACGAGAATGGCTTCCCCGAATACTGTCAGCGGCCCTCGCCGCGGCTGAACCGCAACATCGTCTCCTCGATGCTCGATCTGATGCCGGCGCCGGGCCTGATCTTCAACGAGTGGGACAAGCACGGCACCTGCTCCGGGCTCGACGGCCGCAATTATTTCGAGACGATCCGCAAGGCGCGCGCTGCGATCAAGATTCCGGCCGAATATCTCGACCTGTCGCAGACCAAGACCGTGGCGCCGGGCGAGGTGGAAGAAGCCTTCATCAAGGCCAATCCGGGCCTGAGCGATGCCGCCGTCTCGGTCACCTGCAACCGGACCCGCCTCTCGGAAGTCCGCATCTGCCTCAGCAAGGATTTGCAGTTCCGCGCCTGCGAGGAAATCGAGCGCCGCGCCTGCCGCCGCGACCAGGTGACGATGCCGCCGGTCAGGGGCGGTTAACTCCCGTCATTGCAAGGAGCCCGCGACAAAATTGCGAAGCAATTTTGCGCCGGCGACGAAGATTCCATGGGGAGTGGATAGCGACCGGGTCTGAGGCCAGACTGAGGTTGCTGAAGCACTCAACCTGGAGACAACGATGTTGTTCGATCATCTTTCCGACGGACCGGCCGCTATCCGCA
>NZ_JAVAYL010000038.1:0-31251 GCF_054185225.1 Bradyrhizobium sp. 18BD
TCGACCGAAGTCGATGCGCTGCCTGCGATTCACATCGCTGGCAACGATGGTGTTTCCTTTAAAACGTGTACCGCCGAAGTCTTTCGTCCGGTCTCGATCCAAAAAGCCGAAGCTCTTCAGAAGCGAGGCCCGCAAGGACTCCGCCGTCCACGTTTCTCTTTCTTCATCTTCACTTGTCAAACAGCCCGAGACCGTGGAGGCCTCAACCTTCCTGAGAGGAAGGGTTCCGACACCCTTACCGACGTCGAATGACTCCAACCGAGTGTGTCGGCTGTTGTGTCACTCAACAAAGTGAGGAGCATCAGTGACGCGTTCGCTCGCCTTGGTCAGTGACCCGGCGGCGCCGCGCTCAGTGGTTGGGGTTATAGGCCCCACCTTCCGGGCTGTCAACGCCAATCGTCAACAAATCGTCGCACAGTGGATCGGCGTAAAAATTCAAGCGATTACAGTCAATTAGGAGGCCCGTGGATGCGCCAACCGGAGCCAGACGGCAAAAAGTCTGAAAAAAGTTTGGGCCCCGGCGGGCTCGGGAGGGGCTCCAAAGGGGGTCCGAAGGGGGCGGGTAGCGGACCTGGGCGCCCCTCCCGGGCGGCCCCTGACGCCGGGCCGTTCAGGAAACTTTTTCCATATTAGGCGCCGTACTTGAGCCACAATCCCGCGGCGTTCTGATAAGAGACAAGCTTGAATCGCGGGGATGCCAGTGGGGGCTGCCGGCGATTTGCGTGGGGTCAGAGGAAGGCGATCATACCGATGAAGCGGCCTTCTTCAGACATTCGAAAGACATCGAGAGATCTTTTTCCGCTTAGCTGTTCGTAATTTCGGCCGGCCCGTCATCAGGGCCTTCTGACCGCGGACGCCTGTGCGGCTTGCCTTTTCCTGCGATGCCCCTCCAAGAGGGCGGCCAGGAAACGGCACGAAACCGGGCTCTTGGGTCGTTGATTGGGGGACTTAGGTTGAACCACATGACGTCACGCGGCGCTTATGGGCGTGAGACCGGGATCATCGATCTCGGCCACGAGCCGCCGCTGTCCGTCGATGGTTCGGAAGCCGCCGTCATCGATCGCCGTCGCGTCTCGGTACAATGGTTCAGCGGGACAATTCTGACCGGACTTTGCGGCGCAGCCCTCATCGGCGGCGCCGTTTTCGCTTCTCTCGACGGCGAAATGACCTTCGCCAAGGTGCCGGAGCGCGTCGAAGGCGCGCTGCGTGGTGCGTTCGGCGCAGCTGATCGTGCCGCCACGCTGCACAAGAGCGACCGCCTGCCGCCGCCGAACGAATCCACGGCCTCGCGCAACATCGTGCGCGTCTCCACCGTCGCCCGCGTCGGCAACCGCGACGTGATGCGAGTGCGCCCCTTCGTCCGGATCGCCGGCAACCTCTCGATGACGACGAGCGATCTGTCGGCGAAAATCCCGCCGTTCAACGCCCAGCGCCTGCTCACCGATGTCGGCTCCGATCCGAAGACCGCTTCCGACGATCCGAACAATCCCGAAGCTGTCGAGCCCGACGCCGAGGTCTCCTTCGTCACGAAGGATCTCTCGCCGGTGCTGCCGAAGGCCAAGATTACTGCGGTGGTTGCACTCGACGATATCCTGATGCGGGTGCGCGATGCCGCCAATTGGCGCGGCAATGGCGGGGTGCGCTACGCCTCGCTCGCCAACGCGACCGCCGACGTTTCCGGCGCGACCGGCCCGTCCGACATCAGAAGCGCCTACGCCCCTGAATCCTCGCCGTCCGATCCCTATGCCGGCTTCGAGACGCGCGTGGTGCCGGAAAACGTGACGCTGCTGCCGAAGACCAAGGAGCAGATCACCGGCGGAAATCCGAACGGCGAACGCATCCACATGGTCAAGAAGGGCGACAGCGTCGGCTCCGTCCTGCGCGATCTCGGCGCCACCGCCGAGGAGATCAAGGCGATCACCGCGACGCTCGGCCCGCGCGGCCGCGACGGCGGCCTGAAGGAAGGCGAAAAGCTCCGCATCCTGATGGCGCCCGCAAGCCCCGGCGCCCGCCTCCAGCCCTATCGCGTCGTGGTTGCAAACGACACGGTGGTCGAGGCGATTGCAGCTTTGTCCGATCTCGGCAAATACGTCGCGGTCGACGTCTCCTCCATGAACACCGTCGCCGACGCCACGGCCAACGCCAACAGCGACGACGAGGATGACGATGACGGCACCGGCGTGCGGCTCTACCAGAGCATCTACGAGACCGCGATGCGCAACAAGGTCCCGATGCCCGTCATCGAGGACATGATCAAGATCTACTCCTACGACGTCGATTTCCAGCGCAAGGTGCAGCCGGGCGATTCCTTCGACGTGTTCTACGCCGGCGAAGACGAGGGCGTGACCTCCTCGGAAAAGAACGACGTTCTGTTCGCCTCGCTCACGGTCGGCGGTGAAACCAAGAAATACTATCGCTACCAGAGCCCGGACGACGGTGTCGTCGACTACTACGACGAGACCGGCAAGAGCGCGAAGAAGTTCCTGGTCAGGAAGCCCGTCAACAACGCCATCATGCGCTCCGGCTTCGGCGGCCGCCGCCATCCGATCCTCGGTTATGTAAAGATGCACACCGGCGTCGACTGGGCCACCGCCTACGGCACGCCGATCTTCGCCTCCGGCAACGGCGTGATCGAAAAGATCGGCACTGAAGGCGGCTACGGCAAATATATCCGCATCAAGCACAACAACGGCTACGAGACCGCCTACGGCCACATGTCGGCCTACGCCAAGGGCATGGAAGCCGGCAAGAAGGTCCGCCAGGGCCAGGTCATCGGCTTCGTCGGCTCGACCGGCGCGTCGACCGGCCCCCACGTTCACTACGAAATCCTGGTCAACGGCCGCTTCGTCGACCCGCTACGCGTGAAACTGCCGCGCGGCCGTTCGCTGGAAGGCCCGATGCTGGCCGGCTTCGAGAAGGAGCGCGACCGGCTCGACGGCATGATGAGCGGCCGCGGCGGCGCCATCGCCCGCATGTCGGATGCGACCGGCGGGCCGTTGCAGGTGACGAACCGCTAAACCGGCGACTCCTCGCCCTCGTCGAGACGGGCTAGCCCAGAATCTGCGCCCGCACGATCACGAAGACGATCCCGATCGCCGTCAGGCCGAACGACACCGCCATCAGCGGCAGCAGCACGTCGATCGCGGCGTGCGAGCCGTGAAGCCGCGCGCCCCACACCATGAAGTCGCCCGCCTTCCAATCGTGAAGTGATATCGGTCCGTGAGGGGGCTCATTCGACATCCGATGCCTTCGCCCCAGTCGGGACAGTATCCACGGTAGCCCGACCGCAACGATGAACAACAGCGTGACGAAGCCCAGCGAGAGGCTGATGTCATCGCTGCGGTCGAACAGCACACAGGCCATCAACGCGAACCAGGCGACCAGGCCGACGGCAGCGCCGTAGACCTTGGGATGAAGCTGATCGAAGACGTGAATATTGGAGGCGACAAGATCTTGCCTCATGGCGAACTCCTGCGCTGGTGATGAGCAGGCTTCGCCGGACGATCTTGCTGGCAACGGTCGATGACGAGAGATCGCAGCACCTGATCGCGGCTTTGGCGGCGAACCTGTGTATGGGGGCAACCGGGGTTCGCGGCCGCAGTTTCATTAAAATCAGGTAACGCAAATAGCGCTCGCTGACCGGTGGAACCGTTGGGCGATCCTGAGGATTGATGGCTGTTAGTCCGTCAGGAGGAGACCGATCATGCAGCACCTCTCACGCGACGACGTCACCAAAGCCGTCAGCGGCGCTGACGACGTGACCATTGCAGAGATCATCGGAACTGGCGCGACCGTCGAGGAACTCGCCGAAGCCCAGGCTTGGCTCACCAATGACGAGCCCATGATCAATGACCTCAGGCCGCTGGCGCAAGGCCGCGTGCGCGCGCTCGTAGACATCCTGTCGGAGCTCGAGCAGGACGGAGACGAGGAAGGTCCCGCCTCCCCCGGCTCCGTGTCTGCCATCAGCTAGCAGGTTGCCCTCAAACAATTTCGCCCCGGAGAGACGAAGCTCTTCGGGGCGATTTGGCGTGACGTGAATGCCGCCGCTCAGTTCAGCTTGCGCTTCGATGCCGGCGCGTCGAACTGGGTGATCTCCGCAGTCTGCTGCGCCTTGCCGTTGAAGGTCAGCACATTATCAAGCACAACAATGGCTACGAGACCGCCTACGGCCACATGTCGGCCTTCGCCAAGGGCATGGAGCCGGGCAAGAAGGTGCGCCAGGGTCAGGTGATCGGCTTCGTCGGCTCGACCGGCGCGTCGACCGGCCCCCACGTTCACTACGAAATCCTGGTCAACGGCCGCTCGTTCGACCCGCTGCGCGTGAAACTGCCGCGCGGTCGTTCGCTGGAGGGCCGGATGCTGGCCGGCTTCGAGAAGGAACGCGACCGGCTCGACGGCATGATGAGCGGCCGCAACGGCGCCATCGCCCGCATGTCGGATGCGACCGGCGGGCCGTTGCAGTTCAGCAACCGCTAGTGGCAACCGGCCGGTTCCGGCCGGACATCTCCGGACAGAATTGAACGGAACGTTGCGAGACGACGCCGCGCTCCAATTTCAAGTTTCGTTTGCCAAAGCCACGTGACGGGCGAATACTTTCCAAAAAACGGGAGGTCTCGCCATGATGAACAGGCTCGCCTGCGTAGCGCTGATTGCCGCTGTTTTCTCTGTCACGAGCGCATCGGCGCAGACCTCGCCGAGAACCTGGGAGGTCACGAAACTTGTCCCCGGCTCGGCATTCCATGGCGTGCACGGGCTCGGGATCGACAAGGCCGGCCATTTGTTCGCCGGCAGCGTCGCAGGCGCCATGCTCTACGAGGTCGACTTTTCCAGCGGTACCGCCAAGGTTGCAATCCCCGCTCCGATCGGGATGGCCGACGACATCGCATTCGCGCCCGACGGCACCATGGCCTGGACCGGCTTCCTCGCCGGCGATCTCTATGCGCGCAAGGGCGACGGCCCGATCAAGAAGCTCGCGAGCGGCCTTCCCGGCATCAATTCGCTCGCCTTCCGCAAGGACGGCAGACTGTACGCCACCACGGTTTTCCTCGGCGACACACTCTATGAAATCGACGTCGAAGGCGTCAAACCGCCCCGCCAGATCATGGAGAAGATGGGCGGCCTCAACGGCTTCGAGTTCGGGCCCGACGACAAGCTCTACGGCCCGCTCTGGTTCAAGGGACAGGTCGCGAAAGTCGACGTCGACAAGGCCGAGCTGACGGTCGTCGCCGACGGCTTCAAGGTCCCGGCCGCCGTGAACTTCGATTCCAAGGGCAATCTCTGGGTGGTCGACACCGCGCTCGGCCAGCTCGTCCGGGTCGATCCCCAATCGGGCGCCAAGACGATGGTCGCACAGCTGAAGCCCTCGCTGGACAATCTCGCGATCGACGACAAGGACCGCATCTACGTCTCCAACATGGCCGACAACGGCATCCAGGAGGTCGATCCCGCAACCGGTCAGGCCAAGCAGATCATCATCGGAAAGCTCGCTTTGCCCGGCGGCATCGGCGTCACCTCGGAGAACGGCAAGGATACGATCCACGTCGCCGACGTATTCGCTTATCGCACGGTCGACGGCGCGACCGGCGAGGTCTCCGAGAAGGCGCGCATGCATGCCGACGGCGTCACGCTCGAATACCCGATGAGCGCGACGGCGAAGGGCAACGACGTGATCCTGTCGAGCTGGTTCACCGGCACGGTGCAGGTGATCGACGGCAAGACCGGCGCCACACGTGACATGCTGCACGGCTTCAAGGCGCCGCACGACGCCATCGTGCTCGAGGACGGCAGCATCCTGGTCGCCGAGCTCGGCACCAAATCGCTGGTCCGCGTCAGCGGCGACCACGGCAAGGACCGCACCCCGCTGATTGGCGGCCTCGAGGGCCCGATCGGGCTCGTCGGCGGCTCGAGCGGCGAGGTCTATGTCACCGAGGCCTTCGCAGGACAGGTCTCCCGGGTCGACAAGAACGGCGAAAAGACCGTGATCGCCAAGGACCTGAAAATGCCCGAAGGCCTCGCCCGCGGCAGCGACGGCAAGCTGATCGTGGCGGAAGTCGGCGCGAAACGGCTGATCGAGATCGCGCCGGAGGACGGCAAGGTCACCGAGATCGCGGCCAATCTTCCGATTGGCCTGACCGGGGCGCCTGGAGGACTGCCGACGCATATTCCGACAGGCGTCGCGATCGGTACGACCGGCGTCATCTACGTCTCCTCGGACGTGGAGAACGCGATCTACAAGGTCGTGAAGAAATAGCGCGCACGCCGAGCGGGCAAAAAAATCGCCCCGGAGAAACGAACCTCTCCGGGGCGATGTGTTGTCTAGGGTCTATTATCAATTCAGCTTGCGCTTCGACGCCGGCGCGTCGAACTGGGTGATCTCCGCAGTCTGCTGCGCCTTGCCGTTGAAGGTCAGCACATTGCCTGCGGACGAGATCGCAACGCTGTCGCCGTCCTTGATGTCGCCGCCCAAAATCATCTCGGCGAGCGGATCCTGGAGGTAACGCTGGATCACGCGCTTCAGCGGCCTTGCGCCGTAGGCGGGATCCCAGCCCTTCGCAGCGAGCCAGTCGCGGCCGGCAGCATCGAGCGTCAGCACGATCTTGCGATCGGTCAAGAGCTTCTGGAGCCGCGCGAACTGGATCTCGACGATACGGCCCATCTCGCTCCGCTGGAGACGGTGGAACAGGATGATCTCGTCGACACGGTTGAGGAATTCGGGGCGGAAATGCCCCCGCACCATCCCCATCACCTGCTCACGCACGGCAGATGTGTCTTCGCCCTCGGGTTGATTCACCAAAAACTCCGAACCGAGGTTAGAGGTCATGATGATCAGCGTGTTGCGGAAATCGACGGTGCGGCCCTGGCCATCGGTCAGGCGGCCGTCATCGAGCACCTGCAACAGGACGTTGAAGACGTCGGGATGGGCCTTCTCGATCTCGTCGAACAGCACGACCTGGTAAGGCCGGCGCCGCACCGCTTCGGTGAGCGCGCCGCCCTCGTCATAACCGACATAGCCCGGAGGCGCGCCGATCAGCCGCGAGACCGAGTGCTTCTCCATGTATTCGGACATGTCGAGGCGCACCATCGCGGTCTCGTCGTTGAACAGGTACTCCGCGAGCGCCTTGGTCAGCTCGGTCTTGCCGACGCCGGTCGGCCCTAAGAACATGAACGAGCCGGTCGGCCGGTTCGGGTCCTGCAGGCCCGCGCGCGAACGGCGCACGGCGGTTGCGACCGCACGCACGGCCTCGCTCTGGCCGACGACGCGGGTGCCGAGCTGCTCCTCCATCTTCAGGAGCTTTTCCTTCTCGCCCTCCAGCATCTTGTCGACCGGCACGCCGGTCCAGCGCGAGACCACCTGCGCGACGTGGTTGGCGGTGACCGCCTCCTCCATCATCTCGCCGGAGCCTTCACGGGCCTCGATGTCCGCAAGCTGCTTCTCCAGCTCCGGGATCCGGCCATAGGCCAGCTCGCCGGCTTTCTGGAATTCGCCGCGGCGCTGCGCGTTGGCAAGATCGACACGCAAAGCGTCGAGCTCGGACTTCAGCTTCTGGGCGTCGGAGAGCTTGTTCTTCTCCGCGCTCCAGCGCGACGTCAGCGCCGCAGACTTCTCCTCGAGCTCGGCCAGCTCCTTCTCGAGCAGTTCGAGACGGGTCTTGGAGCCGAGATCGCTCTCCTTCTTGAGAGCCTCCTGCTCGATCTTGAGCCGGATGATCTCACGGTCGAGCGAATCCAGCTCTTCCGGCTTGGAATCGACCTGCATCTTCAGCCGCGCCGCGGCCTCGTCCATGAGGTCGATCGCCTTGTCGGGCAGGAAGCGGTCGGTGATGTAGCGGTTGGACAACGTCGTCGCCGCAACAAGCGCGGAATCGGTAATCCGCACGCCGTGGTGCTGCTCGTACTTGTCCTTCAGGCCGCGCAGGATCGAGATGGTGTCCTCGACCGAGGGCTCGCTGACGAAGATCGGCTGGAAGCGCCGCGCCAGCGCCGCATCCTTCTCGACGTGCTTCTGGTACTCGTCGAGCGTGGTCGCGCCGATACAGTGCAGCTCGCCGCGCGCGAGCGCCGGCTTGAGCAGGTTGGACGCGTCCATCGCGCCGTCGCCCTTGCCGGCCCCGATCAGCGTGTGCATCTCGTCGATGAACAGGATGAAGGTGCCTTCGCTGGCGGTGACTTCCTGGAGCACGGATTTCAGCCGCTCCTCGAACTCGCCGCGGTATTTTGCACCCGCGATCAGCGCGCCGAGGTCGAGGGACAGCAGCTTCTTGTCCTTCAGGCTCTCGGGCACGTCGCCATTGACGATGCGCAGCGCGAGCCCTTCCGCGATGGCGGTCTTGCCGACGCCGGGCTCGCCGATCAGGACGGGATTGTTCTTGGTCCGGCGCGACAGCACCTGGATGGTGCGGCGGATCTCCTCGTCGCGGCCGATGACCGGGTCGAGCTTGCCGTCGCGCGCAGCCTGGGTCAGGTCGCGGGCATATTTCTTCAGCGCGTCATAGGCGTTCTCGGCCGTCGCGGAATCCGCGGTGCGGCCCTTGCGCAGCGCCTCGATGGCCGCGTTGAGATTTTGCGGGGTGACGCCACCCTTGGCGAGGATCGTGCCGGCCTCGCTGGTCTTCTCAATCGTCAGGCCGAGCAGCAGCCGCTCGACGGTAACAAAGCTGTCGCCGGCCTTCTCGCCGGCCTTTTCAGCGGCGTCGAACGTGCGGGCGAGCTCGGGCGCGAGATAGATCTGGCCGGCGCCGCCACCGGAGACCTTCGGCACCTTGTTGAGGGCGTCCTCGGTCGCTTTGAGAATTGCACGGGAATTGCCACCGGCGCGGTCGATCAGGCCGGACGCCAAGCCTTCATTGTCGTCCAGCAGCACTTTCAGCATGTGCAGGGTGGAAAACTGCTGGTGCCCCTCGCGCACCGCAAGCGACTGCGCGGACTGGATGAAGCCCCTGGAGCGTTCGGTATATTTGTCGATATTCATGTCTTTTCTGTCCCTCGGCCTGCCCCCGGGGCCCTCTAAGGCACCCCAAACGGCATCTTCATTGGGTTTCCGCTCGCCGCGTTGACGTTCCTCAACCGACAGCGGTCGTTATCAGCCGGCGCTGGCGCCGGCCTGACCCAGATGTGGGAAGCGTGCCCTCGGATCGGAAGAGGCGAGTTCACAATTTCGTGCGCTGATGCGCCCGCTTGGCGTGGCCCGGTCGAATCCCCTAAATAACGGCATGACAGCCAGCCAGACCGCCGAAATCACCGGCCTTTACCGCTACCCGATCAAGGGCCTGACGCCCGAGAGCCTGCCCCGGGTCCCCCTGCGAACCGGCCAGACCCTGCCCGCCGACCGCCGCTACGCCATCGAGAACGGCCCGAGCGGGTTCGACCCCGAGGCGCCCGCCTGGAAGCCGAAAATCCAGTTTCTGATGCTGGCGCGCAATGAGCGGCTGGCGACCCTCGACAGCCGGTTCGAGGACGCGACTAACCAGCTGACCATCCGCAAGGACGGCCAGATCGTCGCCAGCGGCGATCTCGAGACCGCTGCCGGGCGCGCCGCCATCGAGGGCTACTTCACCGAGAATTTTCAGCCGGAGCTGAAGGGCCCGCCGAAAGTGCTCTCCGGCCGCGACCACAGCTTTTCCGACGTCGCCCGCAAGGTTGTGTCGATCATCAATCTCAACAGCGTCCGCGCCATCGAGGCCATGCTCGGCGGCACCGCCGTACATCCCTTGCGCTTCCGCGGCAATCTTTACGTGACCGGCTGGCCGGCCTGGTCCGAGCTCGACCTCGTCGGCCAGACGCTGGCGATCGGCCAAGCCCGGCTGCAGGTGGTCAAGCGCATCGTCCGTTGCCCGGCCACAAACGTGGACCCGGTGACGGCCAAGCGCGATCTCGAGATCCCGCCGACGCTGTCGCGCCATCTCGGCCACATGGATTGCGGCATCTATGCCGAGGTCATCGCTGACGGCGAGATCGGCGTCGGTGACGCGGTCGCGGTGGAAGAACCGAGATTGGTGTGAGCCAACGTCGGCTCAACACACTCCGTCATTGCGAGCGCAGCGAAGCAATCCAGAGATCTGTCCGCTCAGACAGCCTGGATTGCTTCGTCGCTTCGCTCCTCGCAATGACGACGGCGAGAGCCTCAGTTCGGCATCACATACGCATAAATCCGGCCGCGCGAGATCGGCGCCTCGCGGACGCGGTTGCCGTTGTTGCCGGAGATCATGATCGGATTCCCCTGCGCGTCGATGCCGGTGATGATGCCGACATGGCCGCCGCGGCGGCCGCGCGACGTCACGGCAATGGCGCCGACCTGCGGGCCGGAGACGCGCGTGCCGTAGCGCGCGAACGAGCTCGCCATGTCCGATCCCGTGCCCTGATGGCCGGTGTGCTGCAGCACCATGTTCATGAAGCGCGCGCACCACAGGCTGCCGCGCCCGGTCGGATTGCCACCGAGATAGCGGCGCGCCTCGGACACGAGGCCCGATCCGCCACCGAAGCTGCCGCTTGCAGCCATGGCGCTATTGGCCGCGCCGCCGCTGTTGGCGTTCGGATCATAGCTGGCCTGCGTGTCGCCGAAGCCGCTCGCCTGCAACTGCGCCGCGCTGCGCTCGAAGCGCGAGCTGCGGGCATGGTGGCGATAATGATGATGTCTGGCATGGTGCACGTAAGCGTGCCGCTCTGCGCTATGACGATGATGTGGCCGCGCTGAGGCCGGAGAAACGAATGCGGCAACCGCCGCGAAGAAGATCGCCATCGCAACAACACAACGCGACAGGCGAGACGCAAACAACTCAACCATTCTTCATCCTTAACTGACACCCCCACTTCCAGGCCGGCCCGTGCGGTGGCCGACATGTGTCCGGCCGTTAAGCGGTCCGATGTGGCGAGAAAAAGACGCCGCCCCCAGTGAATAGCTGCGATGATTTTGTGTTGGTGCTGGTTGGATGCTGCCGCATTGCGGACAACAACATTAACTGCGATCCTGCAATCGCGGCTTGAAGAGAGGGAAACAGTTAATGCCCCACGCCACGACCAGGGACGACGTCCGCATCTATTTCGAGGAAGCGGGTCAGGGAACGCCGATTATTTTTCTGCACGAGTTCGCGGCCGACTACACCAATTGGGAGCCGCAGATGCGCTACTTCTCGTGCGGCCACCGCTGCATCACCTATTCCGCGCGCGGTTACACGCCGTCGGACGTGCCTGACGGCGAGGTCTACACCTTTCAGCATTTCTACACCGACGCGCTCGCCGTGCTCGATCATCTCAAGATCGTGCGCGCACATCTCGTCGGTCTGTCGATGGGCGCCTATTCCTCGCTCCAGATCGGGCTGAACGCGCCGGAGCGCGCGCTGTCGATGACGCTGGCCGGCGTCGGCTCCGGCTCGGAGCTCGAGAACCTGGAGATCTGGCGCAAGCAATGTCGCGCCAATGCCGAGCAGTTCGAGACGCTTGGCTCCGCCGAAGTCGCAAAGGTCACGCGCGAGGCGCCGAGCCGGATTCCCTTCCTGGTGAAAGACCCGCGTGGCCACGCCGATTTCTACGCCGCACTGGCTCGGCACGATGCAAAGGGCTCCGCCAACACGATGCGCGGCTTCCAGGGCGGGCGTCCGTCGATCTACACGCTGACGGATGCAATTAGGAAGGTGCCGACGCCCGCGCTGATCATCTGCGGCGACGAGGACGATCCCTGCGTCGGCGCGAGCCTGTTTTTGAAGAAGCATCTGCCGGCCGCGGGTCTCGCGATGTTTCCAAAATCCGGCCACGTGCTCAATCTCGAAGAGCCCGCGCTGTTCAACGAGAGCGTGGAGCGGTTCGTGACGCTGGTCGAAGCCGGCCGCTGGCCGGCGCGCGATCCGAGGTCGCTGGCGGCGCATTAAGGCGACGCAGCACCACACACTCCGTCATTGCGAGCATAGCGAAGCAATCCAGAATCTCTCCGCGGAGACAATCTGGATTGCTTCGTCGCAAGAGCTCCTCGCAATGACGGAGGAACTATTTTCCACAACCCCGGCTCAGCAGAAACACGCCCTGCTCGCCGAACATGTTCCACACCCACCAGGGCAGGTTCAGCGGCACCGGGCGGCCATAGAGATCGAGCGCGACCGAGCGCTCCATCTTGACGTTGATCGCGTCGCAGAGCTCGACGAAATCCTTGATGGTACAGAAATGGATGTTGGCGGTGTCGTACCAGGTCGCCGGCAGATTCTCCGTGCGCGGCATGTGGCCGCCGATCAGGAGCTGCAGGCGCATCCGCCAGAAGCCGAAATTCGGGAACGAGACGATGGCCCGGCGGCCGATGCGCAGCAGATTCTCCAGCACCACTTTCGGCTGCCGCGTCGCCTGCAGCGTCTGCGACAGGATCACGTAATCGAAGGCGTCATCCGGGTAATTGACGAGGTCGGTGTCGGCATCGCCCTGCACCACCGCGAGACCCTTGGCGACGCAGCGGTTGACGCCCTCGCGCGACAGCTCGATGCCGCGGCCGTCGATGCCGCGGCTCTCCAGCAGTTGAAGCAGATCGCCCTCGCCGCAACCGACGTCGAGCACCTTCGAGCCCGGCTTGACCATCTCGGCGACCAGCAGGTGATCGGCGCGAAACTGGGCCGGCTGCTCCGCAACGGCGCCGCCGAGCGGCAGCACTTCCTGTACAGACATCGCTAGCCGTCCTCGTCAGTCGTTCTTGTCGGTGAGCCCGCGCGCCTTGCCCGCCGATTGCAGGAAGGCGCGGGAGATGTCGAAGAATTCGGGCACGTCGAGCAGGAAGGCGTCGTGGCCACGATCGGTCTCGATCTCGGCGAACGACACCCGCGCGCTCGAGGCATTCAGCGCATGCACCAGCGCGCGCGATTCCGAGGTCGGGAACAGCCAGTCGCTGGTGAAGGAGACCACGCAGAAGCGGGTCTGGATGCCCGCGAACGCCTTTGCGAGCACGCCGCCATGGTCGCCGGCGATATCGAAATAGTCCATCGCGCGGGTGAGATAGAGATAGGAGTTGGCGTCGAAACGCTCGACGAAGGACGAGCCCTGGTAACGCAGATAGGACTCGACCTGGAAGTCGGCGTCGAACGAGAAGGTCGGCAGCTCGCGGTCCTGCATGCGCCGGCCGAACTTGCGGTGCAGTGCGGCGTCCGAGAGATAAGTGATGTGCGCGGCCATGCGCGCGACCGCGAGGCCGCGATGCGGATGGATGCCGTGATCGGCATAGCCGCCATTGTGCCAGTCGGGATCGGCCATCACGGCCTGGCGGCCGAGCTCGTGGAACGCGATGTTCTGCGCCGAGTGCCGCGTCGCGCAGGCGATCGCCAGCGCGGAGTAGACGCGCTTGGGATAAGCCGCGGTCCATTGCAGCACCTGCATGCCGCCCATCGAGCCGCCGACCACCGCGAATAGCGTGTCGATGCCGAGCCGGTCGATCAGCATCGCCTGTGCACGCACCATGTCCGGAATCGTGATGACAGGGAAATCGAGACCCCACACCTTGCCGGTCGCGGGATTGATCGAGGCCGGCCCGGTCGAGCCCATGCAGCCGCCGATCACGTTGGAGCAGATGATAAAGTAGCGGCTGGGATCCAGCGGCCGGCCGGGGCCAACCAGCGTCTCCCACCAGCCGGACTTGCCGGTGACGGGATGCACATTGGCGACGTGCTGGTCGCCGGTCAGCGCATGGCAGATCAGCACCGCGTTGGAGCGGTCGGCATTGAGCTCGCCATAGGTCTGATAGGCGATCTGGAACGGGGAGAGATCGACGCCGCAATCGAGCCGCAGCGGCTGGTCGGTGCCGAACAGCGCGACCTGCGAGCTCGGATGATCGACCTCGTGCGACCGGTCGTCGGCACTGATCGCGGGGGCACTGATCGCAGGACTTGGAATCGACTTGACGCCAACCATCATCGACCTCGTATGCGACGGAAGCTGGACCGCCGCTGACATCAGGCCATGAAAAACCCGGCCTGAACGATAGGTTCGGCCGGGATCGGAAGCGTCCCCGGCCTGTTTAGCGAGTTTTTTAACGTGGCTGCAAGCCGGCCGGCTCAAATGACCACGGAACAGGCAAAACCTACTGTCTTGGGCGGTTTTCGTCAAGTCGTGGCCGGGATGAGCCAAATTCGTCTCTGCCATCTTGGCCTGAAGGGGTGTCATTTCTCTTTGCTTTCGCCGCCCCGACTGCCTAATCAGGACATCGACCGCAGCGGATCCGAGCTTACCAATTTACTTGGCCGATCCGTATTGGAACGCCTCTCAACAGCCCAAGCTCTCAAAAGTCCAAGTCAGATATGACCCAACGCCCGCCCGCGCCACCATCGCTTCAGGAATTGCGCAAGGAGATCGACGCGATCGACGAGGGTATGCATCGCCTGCTGATGCAGCGCGGCGACATCATCGACCGCCTGATCCAGGTGAAGCAGACCCAGGAGGTTGGCTCGGCGTTCCGCCCGGCGCGCGAAGCCTCGATGATGCGCGACATCGTGCAACGCCATCGCGGCATCCTGCCGCTCGACACGGTCGAGAGCATCTGGCGCGTCATCATCTCGACCTTCACCTACGTCCAGGCGCCGTTCTCGGTGCATGCCGACATCTCGGTGAGCGAGCCGGCGATGCGCGATTCCGTGCGCTTCCATTTCGGCTTCACGGTGCCTTACGTCGCGCATTTCAGCGCGCAGGCCGCGGTCGAGGCGGTGGCGAGGTCCAAGGGCGACCTGGCACTGGTCTCGGCGACCTCGAGCCGCACGCCGTGGTGGCTGGAGCTGGAAGCAGCCGGCGCGCCGAAGATCATCGCGCGAATGCCCTTCGTCGAGCGTGCCGACCATCCGGCCGCGCTGCCGGTGTTTGCGATCTCGCGCGTCGCCGACAGCGCCGTGGTGACTGAGGTCGAAACCTTCAGCGTGCGCGTGTCCGGGTGGAATGCCGAGGTCGCGCGGGCGCTGTCGCCGCTGGCCGAGATCGTGGCGGTGCCCGATACCGCCTTCGACGGCGCGGCGCTGCTGGTCTCGGTCACCAGCGCAACCAGCATCGACAAGATCAAGGCTGCCCTGATCGAAGCGGGGGCCTCGGTGCGCTCTACGGCCCTCGTCGGCAGCCACGCAACGCGCTATACGGTGGCCCCGACCGGGCCGAATTCGTAGATCGCGTACCGCTTAAGCTATTCCGGAGTTGAAGATGTCCCGCCCCGTGCCGAATCCCGGCATTCTCGATATTGCGCCCTACACGCCCGGCAAGACCCCGGTGCCGGAGCCGGGCCGCAAGGTGTTCAAGCTCTCGGCCAACGAGACGCCGTTCGGCCCCTCGCCCAAGGCGATCGAGGCTTTCAAGAAGGTGGCTGATCACCTCGAGGACTATCCGGAAGGCACCTCGCGCGTGCTGCGCGAAGCGATCGGCCGCAGCTTCGGTCTCGACGCCAACCGCATCATCTGCGGCGCCGGCTCGGACGAGATCCTCAATCTGCTCGCCCACACCTATCTCAGCCATGGCGACGAGGCGATCTCGACCACGCACGGCTTCCTGGTCTACCCGATCGCGACCATGGCGGTCGGCGCCAAGAACGTGATCGCGCAGGAGACCAACCTCACCTGCAACGTCGACGCCATCCTCAAGGCGGTGACGCCGAAGACAAAGCTGGTCTGGCTCGCCAACCCCAACAATCCGACCGGCACCTACATCCCGTTCGACGAGGTCAAGCGCCTGCGCGCCGGCCTGCCCTCGCACGTGCTGCTGGTGCTGGACGCGGCCTATTCCGACTACGTCTCGCGCAACGACTATGAAATGGGGATCGAGCTGGTCGCCACCACGGAGAATACCGTGGTGACGCACACCTTCTCCAAGATCCACGGCCTCGCCGCGCTGCGCATCGGCTGGATGTTCGGCCCCGAGCACATCATCGACGCCGTCAACCGCATCCGCGGCCCGTTCAACGTGTCGACGCCGGCGATGTATGCCGCGGTTGCCGCGATCGAGGACACCGCGCACCAGGCGATGTCGAAACAGTTCACCGAGACCTGGCGCAACTGGCTGGCCGAGGAGATCACCAAGCTCGGGCTGAAGGTGACGCCGGGCGTCGCCAATTTCGTGCTGATCCACTTTCCGGAGACCGGCAAGACCTCAGACGCGGCCGACGCCTATCTCACCAAGCGCGGCCTTGTGCTGCGCGCGCTGAAGAATTACGGCCTGCATCATGCCCTGCGCATGACCATCGGCACCGAGGAGGCCAACCGCCTCGTCGTCGACGGCCTGCGCGACTTCATGGCCGGCAAATGAGCGCGACCCCGCACTTCCAGCGCGTCGCGCTGATCGGCTTCGGCCTGATCGGCGGCTCGATCGCGCGCGCTGCGAAGCTCCAAGGGCTGGCCGGCGAGATCGTCACCACCGCCCGCTCGGAGAAGACGCGTGCGCGCGTGATCGAGCTCGGCATCGTCGACCAGGTCGTGGCGACCAATGCGGAAGCGGTGAAGGACGCCGATCTCGTCATCCTCTGCATTCCCGTCGGCGCCTGCGGGCCGGTGGCGCAGGAGATCGCGCCGCACCTCAAGCCCGGCGCGATCGTCTCCGACGTCGGCTCCGTCAAGGGCGCGATCGTCAGGGACATGGCGCCACACCTGCCGAAAAACATCCACTTCGTGCCGGCGCATCCCGTCGCGGGCACCGAGCATTCGGGCCCCGATTCCGGTTTCGCCGAGCTCTTCATCAACCGCTGGTGCATTCTAACGCCGCCGGAAGGCGTCGATGCCGCGGCCACCGATCGCCTGCGCGCGTTCTGGGCGGCGATGGGCGCCAAGGTCGAGATCATGACGCCCGATCATCATGATCTCGTGCTCGCGATCACCAGCCATCTCCCGCATCTGATCGCCTACACGATCGTCGGCACCGCCGACGAGCTGGCGCAGGTGACGGAGTCGGAAGTCATCAAATTCTCCGCCGGCGGCTTCCGCGACTTCACCCGTATCGCAGCGTCCGACCCGACGATGTGGCGCGACGTGTTCCTCGCCAACAAGGAGGCCGTGCTGGAGATGCTGGGCACCTTCACCGAGGATCTGGCCAAGCTGACCCGCGCGATCCGCCGTAACGATGGCGAAGCACTGTTCGACCATTTTACCCGTACCCGTGCCATCCGCCGCGGCATCGTCGAGATCGGCCAGGATTCGGCAGCCGCGGATTTCGGCCGCCAGCATGGGCAGCTCGGCGAGAAGCCGTGAGCTCAAACAAAGCTGCGTAGCCCGGATGGAGCGAAGCGCAATCCGGGACGGTGCGTGCGGTATCGAAGAACCCCGGATTGCGCTTCGCTCCATCCGGGCTACAGCATCTCACGGCTAGAACGGATAGTAGCGAATCTGCGTCATGACGATGTTGTCGTCGGTCTTCGGCGCACCGCCGACGCCGGCGAACGCGAAGCGCTGCGTGTAGGAATACTGCACGCCGGCTTTGAGCGTGCCGTAATTGCCCTGGTAGATGGTGTCATAGATTCCGGCCGTGATCTGCCGGACCTCCCTGGTATTGCCGTTGCAGGTCGCCGCCGGCGAGTTCTCGATACCGCAGCCGGTGTTGTTGTAGAGCGGATTGCCATAGCCGAACGGCACCGTGCCGACATTGGCGAAGTTGGCCTTGGCTTTTTCCAGGCCCGCATAGGAGTAGACGTCGAGGGTCGGCAGCGCATGCCAGACCAGGCCGACCGTAGCTGCCGTGATCGTCAGCGGAAGGATGGTGCCGTCCTGCGCCACCGCCGCGTCGGGGAACGGCGTCTGCGTGAAGCGCCCAAGCACGCCGTGCGAGCCGTAGAGCTGGAGGTCGAGCGTTTTCGGAACGAGCTCCGCGAAGATGTGACCGCCAAAGCTGCCGGTGTCGTAGGTGTGGTTGGCGTTGTTGAAGCGATCGAACAGCTGGCGATAGAGCGCCCAGGCTTCGACATGCAGCTTGGTGGGCCCGAGCCGCGGATCCCACGCCGCTTTCACTGTCACGTCAGGTACCTGGTTCAAGCTGACATTGTTGAGGCTGTTGAAGAAGCTTCCGCCGGGTCCGGTCAGATTGACTTGAAGGTTCGGATTGAGCACGCCCTGCGGCCCGACGGCGGGTGTGCCGACAGTCGGGACGTTACCACCGAAGAACGCAGTCTGCGCATTCTCGACCGATGCCGCCAGCTTGAACTCCGGCCCGATGTCCTGCCAGACGCGCAAGCCCGGCTGACGCGCGCCGATGAATCCGGGAACGGATTCGAAGTCGATCACGCCGGGCGCATCGACGCCGCGAGGGTCGATGCCCGCCTTGGTCGGCGCGTTCAGCGACCATGATTGTCCGGCGAGGAAGTGCAGGCCGAGATCGCTGCGATCGACCTCCAGGCTGAGCTGCCGCATGCGCGGATTGAACGAGTTGGTCGCAACCGAGCTCGCCGTCTGCGCCGCGCCTTCGAAGTCGATTTCGCCGTAGCCGGCGAGATGCGTATCGGCATCGACATTGCCTTCGGCGAGCACCGAAAACCGGCTCTGGCGAGCGGAGAAGCGCGTCTCCGGAATGTTGAAATTCCGGCTCTGCTGATAGGGGATGAAATTGTAGACCGAGCCAGTGTCGGAGGCGAGATTGCGCGTGCGGTAGATGCCGGTGAGATCGACCCAGCCGCCGAATGTCAGCGTCACGCCCTTGTAGCAGACCTTGCCGGCCGCACATGGATCGGCGGCGAGCGCCTTGTAACTTGCAGGCAGCTGAATCGACTTCGCCTGCGCTTCAACCTGCCGCGTCTTGCGCGCCTCCTGGTCCACGCGTTGCTGCAGCTCTTTCAGTTTGGCCTTCAGCGCCTGGATTTCGGTTGCGACATTGTCGTCGGCACGGGCCTGTCCTGAACAGGCAGCGAGCATTCCCAGCATCAGTCCGTAGTTGATGATCCGCACGTAAACCTCCCTCCACTTGGGAAGCAGGTTCGAGTCCTCGCGCCGTCTCCGGCGCCTGCATGCTTCCCTGGTGTGGAGTGATTTGAATGCGGCAGCGATTATTCTCGGCGAGGTGCATCTTCTGCATCACGTTTTCCTGACGCTCATGTTCGGAATATCTGCGCGGCCTGGACGATCGTCATGCACGATTGTCGCTATTGTCCAAGGCTGCGCGCATTGAGCCCGGCCGGGACATGACCGGGCCCAACTCGCGATGGGCAAGCGGTGGATGGCGGCTATTTGCCCTTGGTCGCGCGCATCACGGTGGGACGCGGTGATTTGGGTGAGGGGACGGATGCCATCGTCTCCCGCGTCATGGGACTCGCAAGGTTGGGACTCGCAAAACTGCGATCGCCGTTCGGATACATTGAGGCGTACGCGGCCGGCTCCTGCGACTGCCATTGCCACTGCGCGAACGCGGGCGTCGCGAGCGCCGACGAAACCGCGATGGCGGCAACGAACAGTTTCGACTTGGTCATGATATCTCTCCTGCCTGGGCGGCCCGCAGCATCGTGCGGCCGACATGGAGAGAGAGCGGGGTTTGCAGCTCGGCATTCCCCGGCGCGTCATCACGATCCGGGGAAGAGAGCGTGACGTAGGAGCGTCGCGTTAGTAGCCCGATGAGCGCAGCGATATCCGGGGTCTCGCCAGCCGTACCAGCGGCCCCGGATTTCGCTGCGCTCCATCCGGGCTACGGGGCTCAATACAACGGCGGAATCTGCCCAACCGTCACAGGCCCGAGCAGCACGGCACCGTCGACGAATTTCAGCGGAAAGCTTCTCGCCTTCTTGCCTTCCAGCGTGCTCTCGGTGCCGATCGAATTGATGCCGGCGGCAAGGCCGGCATTGGCGTTCTGCTTGATGACCTTGCCGAGGCCGGGCACGGCGCGGTCAAGCGCGCCGAAGAGATTGTTGAGGTCCTGCGACTTCACGCCGGGCGCGACGCGGTCGAGCGTTGCCTGCGGCACGCCCTCTTCCAGCATCTTCTCGATGCCGAGCGCCGGGATCACGCGCTCGAGGCCGGTCACCGTCATCTGCAATTCACCGTCGAGTCGGCCATTGGCCGAGAGGCCGAGCGTGCCGGCCGCGACCGCGATCATCTCGCCCTGCTGGATGCGCGACTGTACGATCTCGATATGACCGCCGGCCGCCTGGATCTCGCGGAAGCGCTGCGGCCAGGGTTTGGGCGTGAGGTCGGAAAGGCCCGTGATCTTCGCACGCGTGTCGGCCTCGAACGGCTCGGCGAGCAAGGGATGAACGCCCTGGATGCTGCCTTGCGCGAGGTGGAGCACGGTCTCGATCACGGGATGATCGGACTTCGATTCCTCGGCGAGGCGGCCATGCAGCTCGATCTGCTTGGCGCGCGCGAGCGGCACCTGCACGCTGCCGTCGAGGCGGTTGAGGCTGGGATCGTCGAACACGATGGAGGCGCGGTCCGGCACGGCCGGCAGGCCGACCACGCTGCTGCGGCCCTTGCTCCAGTTCACCACGAAGGTGTTTTGCGTGACGCCGTCGATCAGCGTCGCCGGTGCGGAGAATTCGGCAATGACGAGCTTGGGATCATAGACCTGCGCAACGACCAGGATGTTGTCCAGCTTGGCCGTGAACGGCGTCTTGCTGGCGTTCTGCGACACCAGGGCGACGCTGGCGCCGGAGCACTGGACCTCGAAGCGGAACGGGAAGCCCGCGATCGAGCGCTTGGCGCAATCATAAATGCGACCGGACTTGGCCTCCTGCGCGCGCCAGGCGTCGGCGGCCACCTCGGCCTGTGAAGCGGCATAGAACCAGAAGCAGCTCCACGCGACGGCGAGGATCAGGACAAGAACTGGAGCGATGAAAAGGCCCCAACGGGAGCGCCGGCCTGCGGCAACGGTCATATCGGACATGCGGCGACCCTTTGACCCCAGATTTTGGCAAATGTTAGCGAGGCCGGCCTCACATCAAGGGCGGAGAATTCGCTTCGCTTGGGGGCCCGGTTCTGGTAGCCGTGCCCGAAATGTCCGAAATCACCCTCCCCTCCGTCACCACAGCCAAGGGCGACCTCTGGGTGTTCGGCTATGGCTCGCTGATGTGGCGACCGGGCTTCGAATTCGAGGAACGCGTTCCGTCGCGGCTGGTCGGCGAGCATCGCGCGCTCTGTGTCTATTCCTTCGTGCATCGAGGCACGCCAGAGAAGCCGGGCCTGGTGCTCGGGCTCGACCGCGGCGGCGCCTGCCGCGGCATCGCCTTCCGCGTCGCTGAAAAGAACCGCTCCGACGTCGTCGCCTATTTGCGCGCGCGCGAGCAGGTCACCTCGGTCTACCGCGAGGTGATGCGCTCGGTGTGGCTGGAGAACGATGCGCGCCAGCGCGTCTCCGCGCTCGCCTATGTCGTCGACCGCGGTCATGTCCAATATGCCGGCCGTCTCTCGCTCGCCGATCAGCACCGCCACGTGATCCAGGGGCATGGCCAGTCCGGCGCCAACCGCGACTATGTCACGGCGACTGTGAAGGCGATCGAGGCCGAAGGATTTCGCGATACGCAGCTGCATCAGCTTGCGACCATGCTGCATGGTGATGCCCAGCACGCGCCGCCTCCCGTGGAAGATCAAGAGAACCGCTAACTCTCTGACGGCGCGTAGCTCGGCGCGCTGCCGATCAATTGCTCCTGCTCCTTGCGGCCCGCTTCGACGAGGCGAGCGGTCGCCTCTTCGATGGCGGTTTGCACACGGGAGAGAAACTCGTCCTTCGGCAGGCCCGGCGGCAGCGGATCGAGGAATTCGACCACCAGCGTACCAGGATAGCGCATGAAGGTACGGCGCGGCCAGAACAGGCCGGAGTTGAGCGCGATCGGCAGGCACTGCACGCCGCAGGATGAATAGATCTGCGCAAAGCCGGTCTTGTAGTCCGGCGGCGCTCCCGGCGCGCGACGCGTGCCTTCCGGAAAGATCACGAGCTGCTTTCCGCTGCGCACGGCCTCGCGCGCGCGGCGCGTCATGTCCAGCAGCGCCTTCACGCCGGCATTGCGATCGATCGCGATCATCCCGGTCTTGGCCAGGAACTGGCCGAACACCGGGATCTGCATGAGCTGGCGCTTGAGGATGAAAATCGGGCGGTTGAAGAAGCCTGGCAGCACGAAGGTCTCCCAGAACGATTGGTGCTTTGCGACGATCACCAGCGGCCCCTGCGGGATCTTCTCGACACCGCGGAATTCCACCTTGATGTTGCAGACCACGCGCATCAGGAGCATCGTCGCCTTCGCCCACCATTCGGCGACGGTCAGCATGGCGCGTGGCGGCAAGGCAAAGGTCGGCAGCGCCACGATCGCGAGGACGACCAGCACGGTGTAGAACAGCACGTTGAACACGAGCGAGCGCAGGAAGATCAAAGACATCGACGGTCCGTTCAATTGCCGTTCAATTGGCCTGTGCCGTCGCGGGCCGCTTCGGCGTCAGGCCTGCAGGCTGCTCCGACATCTCGGGCGAAAGGTCAATCCCGAAATCCTCCAGCCGCACCCTGAGTTCGGCCGCGATATACTTGACATATTCGGACAGGAGCAGCCGCAAGGTGGACGCCGAGGTCCACCAGGGCTCCTCGCGCCATTTGTCGCCGACTACCGCGAACGGGATCAGCGTCGTCTCCGGCATCGCATGCGAGAACTCCACCAGCGCACGCGGCATGTGATAGTTCGAGGTGACCACGATCAGTGACTTGAAGCCGCGCCTCTCGGCCCAGCGCCGCGCCTCCGCCGCGTTGCCGCGGGTCGTGAGCGCGGTGCGGTCGAGGTCGACGCAGCAGGCCATGAAGGTCTGGTTCTCCGGCAGGGTCCGGGAGATGTCGCTCGCCGTCGAGGTCGGGTGCACGCCTGAGATCAGCAGCCGCTTGCCGTAGCCGGCGGCGAGCAGCTCCATGGCGTCCGAGACCCGCGAGGAGCCGCCGGTCAGCACCACGATGCCATCGGCCTTGCGGCTAGGGGCGATCTCGGCGCCACGCAATTGCGACAGGAACGCGATGAAGCCCGCCGCCGCGCCGACGAAGGCAAGCGCGACCGTCGATACCACCACCGCGCGCAGCCAGCCGCGCGGCAGTTTCGGCGATCGATCGTCGGTCGGCGAGGTCATGTGATGTCGGTGATCCCTTCCCCGAATGATTTTAGGACGTTTTGAGGCGAAGTGGAGTCCGGTTTATCGGAGCTAATCCACATCGTTCAGTGTCGCGAACAGTGTCTGACGCGAGGCGACGGCGGTGATGGCGCCGATCAGCACCGCCTGCACCGCAAGCACGACATAGCCGGACGGACGCAGCGAGAAGGTGCCGAGCAGCGCGGCGAACTGATCACCGACCGGGGTCCCCGAAAACCAGCCGGCGATCGACTCGGAGAAGCCGAACAACAGCATGGCGACGCCGCCGCCGATCACGCCGCCCTCGAGCCCGAGGCGGAGGAAATGGCGCAGGAAGTGGTTGGCGATATAGCGGTCGCCGGCGCCGACGAAATGCAGCACCTCGACGATCGGGCGGTTCGCCGCCATCGCGCCGCGGGTCGCGAACGAGACCGAAATGATGGTCGCGACGATGACCAGCGCAAGGATGCCGATGCCGGCGAGCACGGTGGCGTTGGTCATCGAGCGCATCCGCTCGATCCAGGCGCGGTGATCATCGACGCTGGCGCTCGGCGCCACTTGCGTCACGCGCGCACGCAAGGCGCCGAGATCGAGCGCCGTGCCGGGCTGAACGCGCGCGATGATCATGCGCGGCACCGGCAGATCGTCCATCGACAGGCCAGTGCCGAGCCAGGGCTCGAGCAGCTTGCCGCTTTCATCCTTCGAGAACGGCTTGACCTCGACGATGCCGGGCTGCGCGCGCATCGCCTCGGTCACCGCCGCGGTATCGCGATCGAGATCGCGGCCCGTCTGCGGTCGGACCTGGATGGTGATTTCGCTTGCGACGTCCGACTGCCATTCCGCGGCGGAGGCGCTCACCAGCAGCACCGTGCCCGTGGTCATCGAGGCCAGGAACGTCATGATGGCGACGACGGCAACCAGCGCACGGCCATGGATCGAGGCCCGCGGCACGATCGGCGACAAATTGCGCGCCTTGGCGGGAAGCGGCGGACGCTCCTGCCCGAGGTCGACCAGAACGCCGCGCTCGTCGGTCTTACTCATAGACGTGCAGCCGGCCCTGATGCAGCACGAAGCGGCGCGCCTCGTACTGGTCCATCAGGGCGATGTCGTGGGTGGCGATGATGACGGCGGTGCCCGACTTGTTGAGCTCGATGAAGAGCCGCAGCAGGCGGCGGCCGAGCGTCGGGTCGACGCTGCCGGTCGGCTCGTCCGCAAGCAACAATTGAGGGCGCGAGATCACGGCGCGCGCGATCGCGGCGCGCTGCTTCTCACCACCGGACAGGATCGGCGGCAGCGCGTCCATGCGGTCGCCGAGCCCGACCCAGCGCAGGAGGTCGATGACCTCCTTGCGGTAGCTCGACTCGCTGCGGCCCATGACGCGGAACGGCAGCGCCACGTTTTCATAAGTGGTCATGTGATCGAGCAGACGGAAATCCTGCAGCACGATGCCGATGCGCTTGCGCAAATCCGCGATCTCGTCCTTGCTGAGCTGCGAGACGTCGTGGCCGAACAGATTGACGAGGCCGCGCGTCGGCCGATGCGACAGGAACAGCAGGCGCAACAGCGACGTCTTGCCGGCGCCGGACGGGCCGGTGAGAAACTGGAACGAATGCGCCGGGATCTGGAAGCTGAGGTCGCGCAGGACCTCCGGCCCCAGACCGTAACGCAATCCGACATTTTCGAACCGAACCAAGCTCAGCTCCGTTCGAGAGGTGGCGCCGCGCGGCCAGCGAGGTTTCGCCGCACGCGATCAAGGGGTTGTGCGGCCGTTATGGTTTCCGGTTCGTTAACGGTCGCCCTGTAGCATTTGGGGCGCCCGACTCTCCGCGACCGGGGCATCGTCAAGACCAGTCCGTGCATCAAGGCCCGTGTCCATGCATATCGTCTGCCCCCATTGTACGACATCCTACGCCATCAAGCTTGCGAGCCTCGGGGCGAACGGACGGACGGTCCGCTGCTCCCGTTGCAAGGAGACCTGGGTCGCCTATGCCGAGGATGCCATCGAGGAGGCCTCCGTTCCGGCCATGGCCGCAGCCAGGCAGGCCGACGACCAGTCCGACCTCGCCGAGCAGTGGAACTCCTACCCCAAGGACGACAACGCCGCCGACACCCCGGTGATCGACAGCCCCTCGATCGCCAGCGACTGGCCGGACGAGGGCGCCAAGGAGATCGAGGACGAATGGACCGCGGCGGCCCGGGCCGCCGAGGAGGACGCTGCCGGCGCCATGCACCAGTCCTGGTTCCGTGGCCTGTTCAGCCGCCGCGGGGCACGGGTGAAGCGTCCGATCCCCGCTGTAGCGCCACGAAAATCCTATTTCGGCCTGCCGACCGCCTGCGCCGCCATGGCCGCGCTGGTGCTGGCCCTGATCATGTGGCGCGGCGACGTGGTGCGGCTGCTGCCGCAGACGGCAGCGTTCTACAAGATGGTCGGGCTCGACGTGAATTTGCGCGGGCTGGCCTTCAAGGACGTCAAGCTCTCCAGCGAGACCGTGGACGGTAAGCAGGTGCTGGTGATCGAGGGCGCGATCGTGGGTCAGGGCAAGAAGCCGCTCGATATCCCCCGCCTGCGCTTTGCAGTGCGCGATGCGCAGGGCGCTGAGATCTACGCCTGGAACACAGTGCTGGAGCAGACCGTGCTGCAACCGGGGGAGCGCGCCTTCTTCCGCTCGCGCCTGGCCTCGCCGCCGGCGGAGGGCCGCAATATCGACGTCCGTTTCTTCAACCGGCGCGACATTGCCGGCGGCAGCGTATAATCAGGCTTGCAGAGTCCATACGGGAGGTTGGTCCCAAGGATTGATCTAATGCCAAAAGTTCTGATCGCCGACGACGAGGATTCGATGCGCCAGCTGGTGGCGCGCGCCATCGCCATGGACGGCCACGAGACCGTGACGGCGCAGGACGGCGCCGAGGCGCTGGAGATCCTGACCCGCGAAGACGGCGCGTTCGATCTCCTGCTCACCGACATCCAGATGCCCGTGATGGACGGCATCGCGCTGGCGCTGTCCGCCGCGCGCGATTTTCCTGACCTGACGATCTTGCTGATGACCGGATTTGCCGACCAGCGCGAGCGCGCGTCGAACCTGAACGCGCTGGTGCATGACGTCGTGACCAAACCATTCTCGGTCGCCGACATCCGCACCGCGGTGGCGGACGCGCTGGCGGCGAAGAAGGCGTAGCGGGCAGAGCACTCAGCGCATGTAGCCCGCATGAGCGAAGCGACATGCGGGACCAGCGTTCCCGGATATCGCTTCGCTCATCCGGGCTACGAGAACCTCTAGAAATCCTTCAGCAGCCGCTCGAGATAATCGAGCTCGATCTGCGGACGGGCGGGATCGCTCAGGCGGCGGCGAAGCTCTTCGAGGATACGGCGCGCGCGCTGGGCGTCGATCTCGCCGGGAATCTTCACCGTGAAGTCGTCGCTATAATCCTTGCCGCGCAGCGGCCGGCCCAACGGATCGGTCCGTTCGCCGTTCCCCGACTGGCGGCCGACCGCCTGGCCGGGGCCTTCGCCGTCGCCGGGCTCCGAGCCTTCGCCGTTCTGCTGCCCGCCCATGGAGTCAGCCAGATCCTGCATCCCTTTGCGCAAGCCGTCGATGGCCTTGCCCTGCGACGTCGTCGCACCATCGGCATCGCCTTCGCCGATCTGGCTGCCGGCATCGCCCATGGCGTTCTCGGCCGCGTCGAAACCGTCTTCGCCGTCCTGATCGCCATCGCCCGGCTGACCTTGTTGGCCTTGCTGCCCCTGCTGCTTCTGACCGCGCTGGCCCTTCTGACCGTCCTGCGGCAGGCCCATCTCGGCGAGCTTCTTCTTCAGGGCCTCGAGCCGCTTCTTCAGCTGCTCCTGCCGGTCCTGGATATCCGCTCCGTCGCGCGAGGCCGAAGGATCATTCGGATCGGGATAGAGATACTTCTCCATGTCCCTGATCGCCTTGGACTGCTGGCCGATGCTCTGGTCCGAGTTCTTTTCCTTGAGGCTGTCGGCAGATTGCTTCATCGACTTATCGGCGCTGTCGAGCAGCGCATCGAGATTCTGCTGGTCAGTGCGTGACTGCGCCAACGCTGTCGAAGCCGCGAAACAGGATAGCGCAAGCGCGAGAACGGCCGTCGAAAGCCCTCCCCGCACGGCCTTCCGGTTCTGCAAAATCGAGGTGTGCTTCATGAGCTATCTACCTCCCTGGGATTCACGCCAGGTCCTGAGCTCTTCGCGCAAGGCTTCCTGCTGCTTGGCCAGGTCGTCCAGCTGCTCGGTGGTTGCGCCGCGCGTCTTCTGCCGCAACTCTCTCGACTTGCGCAGGATCTCCGCGACCTTGGGGGGCAGCGGCTTGGTGCCGCGCTGACCGCGCTTGGAGTCTTTGCTCTGCCGGTCGGTTTCGTCGCGCAGCGCGTTCTGCTCGCGAAGCAGATCGTTCAGCTCGCGCGCGATCTCGTCCATCTCTCGCTGCTCGGCGCTGGGCGGGCCCGGCGGCCGTTCCAGCAACCGCGCCAAGCGATCCAGCTCGCGCGCGGCCGCGTCACGGTTGCCGCGCTGGATCAGCCGCTCGATCCGCTTCATCTGGTCGTCGACGCCGATGGCCGGACGCGCAAGCGGATTGTTGCGCATCTGCTGCGCGTACTGGCGCATGTAATTGTCGAGCGCGGTCTTCAGATTGTCCATGAGCTTCTTGAGCTCTTCGTCGCTGGCGCCGCGCGCAAGCGCCTGCTTGAGCGCGTCCTGGGCCGCGCGCAGCGCCTTGTCGACGTCGCTGATATTGCCGTCCTCGATCGTCACCGCCAGCGCCCACAGGCTGGCCACGACCTCACGCAGGGAATCGTCGGTGCGCGCCGCCTCAAGCTGGCGCGCGACGTTGTAGAGGCCGAGATAGTGCCCGGCCTCCGGCGTGAACATCTCGGGCGCGATCATCAGCGCGTCCAGCGCGGCATAGACGTCGGAATTCTTGTTGGCGTCGAGCGCGAGGATGCGGCGCTGCTCGATCAGCGCGCGGGCGAGCGGCTTGGTGAACAGCCGCCCCGGCAGGCGCATGTTGAAGGGCTCGCTCTTCGTCTCATTGCCGGCTTCGTCCTTGGCGCTGAGCGTCAGCGTGACGTCCGCGCCGGAATAGGGATCCTCGCTGAGGTCCTTCACCATCTGGCCGACACCGTTGCGGGTGCGCGCATTGGGCAAAGTGAGCGCGAATTGCGGCGGCTGGTACAGCGGCCGCGCGGCCTTGGTGTCAGCGTCCTTGCTTCCATCCTTGGCATTGTCCTGGGCGTCCGAGGGACGCAGGACGAATTGCGCCTCGGCGCCGGTGACGCCGTAATCGTCCTCGATCTTGTAGGAGAGCTGCAGCGCGCCGTAGGCCTGCCGCTCCGGATCCTTGGCAAGCGCGATCGTCGGCGGGCGGTCCGGCGTCGCCGTGAAGGCCCATTGCGGCTGGCCGGAGGGCGCGCGGACATGCGCGGTGCCGTCGCCGGCGATGGCGAAATGCTTTTCGTTGGTGCCCTTGGGCGTGGCCTCGGTGGGGGCGACTTCCTTGAGGCCGCCGGAGACGGCGACATCGAGGCTGCCGCCGGAGGAGCGCACGATCAGGGTCGAGCCGGCCGGCACGGCGAGCGGGCCGCTCGCGGGCAGCGCCGCGGCCTCCTTGTTGGCGGCCGACAGGATGATCGGCGGCTTGCCGGTATAGATCGGCGGCGTGACCCAGGCATCGACGCGAACATTGGTCGGCGCCAGCACACCGTTCCAGTCGAAGGCGGCCCCGAGCCGCATCGCGCGCTCGTCGCCCGCGGCGAAGTAGGTCGCAACCAGCATCACCATGACCAGCGCGCGCAACGCCCAGGGATCGTACAGCGGGAGCCTGGGGTGCGGCAGACCGGCACGGATGCGCTTGAGCGAGGCCAGCGTGCGCTCGCGTTGCGCCTGCCACAGCGCCTGCGCGACGGGGTCCTGCGAGGTCAGCGTGTCCGTGAGCGTGGTGGCCGGGCGGTGGCGGATGCCGGAGCCGCGGTCGAGCCGGCTCAGAGCCTCTTCACGGCTGGGCCAGCGGAAACGAATCAGCGGGAACAGCGCGGCAATCGCAACGCCGGCGAAAATGACGAGACCGATGGCACGGGCGAGGAACGGCAGCGCCAGCCAGAGTCCGGCCCAGGACACCACCAGGAACAAGCCGACCACGGTCAGCAGCCGCGCCAAATTCGGCCAGGCACGCTCCCACGCGATGGCATAGATGGCCCGATCGAGGGCTTGCGCCAGCTTCAGCCGCGACAGAGCGTCGCCATCGCGGATCGGGTCTGACGGGTCGGGGGTGACGCCGTTCAATCAACTCTCCAGGTTACCCGGCAGAGAGAAGCGTACCACAACGGCAGCACTGAGGCATCCGTTCCTGTACGGGAGCGCCCCCTTTTCCCGCATAACACGAGGACGTGACTGGCCCGCAGCAACCCCGTAATTTCCGCGCGCCACCTGAGGGACATGCAAGGGAAGCAGAGGAACGCAATGGACAAGAAGATGCACGACAAGGGCCTGGAAGTCCGCAAAGCGGTGCTGGGGGAAGCCTATGTCAACAACGCCCTGAAGAACGTCGACGATTTCAATCGTCCGTTCCAGGAGATGCTCAACGAATATTGCTGGGGTACGGTGTGGGGCCGCGAGGAGCTGCCGCGCAAGACCCGCAGCATGCTCAACATCGCGATGATCGCTATTCTCAACCGCCAGCACGAGTTCCGCGCACATCTCAAGGGCGCGCTCACCAACGGCGTCACCCGCGACGAGATCCGCGAGATCCTGATGCAGGTCGCGATCTATGGCGGCATGCCCGCCGCCGTCGACAGTTTCAGGATCGCGCGCGAGGTGTTCGCGGAGATCGACGGGAAGGCGTGAGGCTTGCCAATCGCCCTTAATTCAATTGCACCGTCATTGCGAGCGAAGCGAAGCAATCGAGAATCTCTCCGCAGAAGCAGTCTGGATTGCTTCGTCGCTTCGCTCCTCGCAATGACGACGGGAAGGAAATGACACCATGGACATCGGATTCATCGGCCTCGGAAACATGGGTTTCCCGATGGCGCGTCGGCTGATCGAGGCGGGACACAAGCTCGTCGTGTTCGACACCCGCAAGGAGGTCGTCGATAAGCTCGTGGCGCGCGGCGCCACGGCTGCGACATCACCAAAGGACGTCGCCGACCAGGTCGAGACCGTGATGGCGAGCCTGCCCTCGCTGCAGGCTTCGCTCGACGTCGCGACTGGGGCGAACGGCGTGATCGAAGGCAAGCGTGCCAAGCGCTTCATCGACCTCTCCACCGTGGGCTCGGCGATGGCCGCGAAGATTCACGGCCTTCTGGCACAACGCAACATCGTGCAGATCGACTGCCCCGTCTCCGGCGGCGTCGGCGGCGCCGAGAAAGGCACGCTGGCGGTGATGGTGTCGGGGCCGAAGGCGGAGTTCGAGCTGCTCAAGCCCGCGCTCAAGGTGATCGGAAAAGTGTTCTTCATCGGCGAGAAGCCCGGCGCGGCACAGACCATGAAGCTCGCCAACAATTTCCTGTCGGCCACCGCGATCGTGGCGACGTCGGAAGCCGTGGTGATGGGCGTGAAGGCCGGGCTCGATCCCGCCGTGATGATCGACGTCATCAATTCAGGCTCGGGCATGAACACCGCGAGCCGCGACAAGTTTCCGCGCTCGGTGCTGCCGCGCACGTTCGACTTCGGCTTCGCCACGGGGCTGATGGTGAAGGACGTCCGGCTGGCGCTGGAGGAGATGAAGCAGCTCGGCCTGTCGATGGAGGTCGCCGACGCCGTCGGGCGCCTTTGGGAGACCGTCATCAGCGCGGAAGGCGCCGAGTCCGACTTCACCGCCGCGATCAAGCCGATCGAGAAGAAGGCAGGCGTCGTGGTTGGCGGCAAGACGGGTGGATTGGCGGGGAAGTGACCGCACGCTCAGTCCCGTAGCTCGGATGGAGCGAAGCGTAATCCGGGATTGATGCATGCTGCAGCGAGTCCCGATTGCGCTTCGCTCCATCCGGCTACGTCCTCACAACCAAGGCGCGTGCTTGCTGTTTTTACCCGATGGCACCATTCGCCCTTGAGTTGTATTCTTTGTAAGTTATCCTGTCCGCCTACACGCCTGCATAAAAATCAGGGAGGACAGAATGAAACGTCATTGGAGTGCACCCCAAAAGTGAGACACGGGAAATTAGGGACAGTTCTCTAACGGAGAACGTATGCCCAACAAATCACCCCGTGTTTTCAGCCGAGAGTTCAAGCTCGAGACAGTCCGTCGCATTCTGG
>NZ_JAVAYL010000039.1:0-21728 GCF_054185225.1 Bradyrhizobium sp. 18BD
CTACCAGGTTGCGGGGCTGCTGCGCAGCAGCCCCGCAACCCGCCCCTAACCCATCAACCCGCCCTGCCGCCTCAAGCGGCAGGCACCTGTCCCTGATTATCGTGTCTCACTACAGGGGTGCAGTTCACCCTCCGCGATGGAGATGCCCCGGATTTCGCTGCGCTCCATCCGGGCTACAAGAGTCCTTAGCCCAAAATATCCTTCTGCATCTTGCCGCCGTAGAAATGGAAGAACGGCACCGGCGCGTCGTGACGGAGCGGGCCGGTGGCAAGGCGGGTGTCGAGCTCGTTGAGGACGTTGCGCGTCATCGGATGCAGATCGGCAAGCGGCTTCGAGCCGAGCTCGACCCAGACCAGCTCGACCAGCTCGGCATCTGCATGGATCACGCCCTCGACGTGGTGGGTGATCGCGGAGGCATCCGCGGTGAAGAAGCGCGTGTCGAACCGCTTGACGCGGCCGGGCGGGGTGATCGCGCGCGCGATCAGGAACAGGCTGGACGGGTCGGGCAGGAGGCCCGCATCTGCAAAGGGCTTCCAGGCGCCTTCGAGCTTTGCTTTGCCCTCGGTCTTGCGGCCGAGGCAGAGGCCGGTTTCCTCGCAGGCTTCGCGGATCGCGGCAACCGCAAGCGACTTTGCGCGCGAGGCCGGCGTCTTCGGGCTGCCCTTGGCGAGATTGGCTTCCAGCTCGGCGGTGATGGGCGCGGCACAAGGCACGCGATAATCGTCCTTGTCGACGCGGCCGCCGGGGAAGACGAACTTTCCGGGCATGAACACCACCTTGTCGTGGCGCTTGCCGACCAGAACCTTTGGAATGCTGCCGCTGCGATCGACCAGGATCAGCGTCGCGGCATCCTTCGGGCGGAAATAGGGATGATGATCGGCTTCCTTGCCCTCGTGGATCCTGGCCTTCTCGTTTGCCTGCGACGTATCCGTCATGTCCTCACCCAAACCGCTTTTTGATTATTTGCTTAGACCGGCGGAATACCATCCGGAGGGTTCTCGTCAAAGCCGTGCATGCGCAGAGCCCATTGCAGGCCGACCACAGCTCCCTTCACCGGCTGCAACAGCGCAAGCGATGCGAAGAAGGTGAAGGGCAGGTAGGCCGCAAAACTGAGCCAGACCGGCGTGGTGTAATTGGTCTCGATCCAGAGGATCGCGGGCACCACGATGTGGCCGACGATGACGATGACGAGATAGGCGGGCAAATCGTCGGCGCGGTGCGGGGTGAAATCGAGGTCGCAGACCGAGCAATTGTCGGCGGTCTTCAGGAAGGCGCGGAACAGCTTGCCCTCGCCGCAGCGCGGGCAGCGGCCGCGAAAGCCGCGCCTCATCGCGGTCCAGACGTCGCGCTTCTCGACGAGGCCGGTCTCGCGCGTCCAGATCTTCGGGGCTGTGCTTGTCACCATGGGTTGCCCTTCTGGCCCTTGCCTTTGCCCTTGTTCTTCCCTTTGCCCTTCTTCTTGCCCGGCTTTGGCTTCGGCGGCTTGCGTTTTCTCTCCGGGCTGCGGCCGGGATGGGCCTTGATCGAGGGGCGGCGTTGCGGACCAGGCTGCCTGCGGTCGCGCGGCGCGGTCTCGCTGGAGGACGACAGCAGCTCGAAACGCAGCGCGCCGGCGATGGGGGCGGCTTCGATCAGACGGACGTCGACGACGTCGCCGAGCTGGTACATGGTGCGGCTGCGCGTGCCGACCAAGGCGTGGCGGCTCTCGTCATAGTTGAAATATTCCGTGCCAAGGGATCGGATCGGGATCAATCCGTCGGCGCCGGTCTCGGCGAGCTTCACGAACAGGCCGGCGCGGGTGACGCCGGAGACGCGGCCCTGGAAACTCGCGCCGATGCGGTCGGCGAGATGATGGGCGATCAGGCGGTCGACGGTCTCGCGCTCCGCCTTCATCGCGCGCCGTTCGGTCACCGAGATATGGGCCGCGACCTCGCCAAGACTTTCCGGTGTCTCGCTGTCGGGCAGGGCGCCTTCGCCGAGCCCGAGCGCGCGGACCAGCGCGCGGTGCACGACGAGGTCGGCATAGCGGCGGATCGGCGAGGTGAAATGGGCGTAGCGGCGCAAATTCAGGCCAAAATGTCCGTAATTCTCCGAGGAATATTCCGCCTGCGCCTGGGCGCGCAGCACCACCTCGCTCACGAGCGGATAGTAGTCATGGCCCTCGAGCTGGGCCAGCACACGGTTGAACAATGTCGGCCGCAGCGCGCCTGATTTGGCGAAGGGGACGTCCAGCGTCTCCAGGAATTCCGCGAGCGCGTGGACCTTCTCCAGCGTCGGCTCGTCATGCACGCGGTAGATCAGCGGGAGCGATTTCTTCTCCAGCATCTCCGCGGCCGCGACATTGGCGAGGATCATGAACTCCTCGATCAGCTTATGCGCATCGAGCCGCTCGGGGACGACGACGCGGTCGACCGTGCCGTCGCTCTTCAAAAGAATCTTGCGCTCGGGCAGATCGAGATTGAGCGGATCGCGCTCGTCGCGTGCGCGCTTGGCGCAGGCGTAAGCGGCGTAGAGCGGCTTCAGGATCGGATCGAGCAGGGGGCCGGTGGTGTCGTCGGGCCGTCCGTCGATCGCGGCCTGCGCCTGCGCGTAGCTGAGCTTGGCCGCCGAGCGCATCAGGATGCGGTGGAACGTATGCGAGCGCTTGCGGCCGTCGGGGCCGAGCACCATGCGGACCGCGAGCGCGCCGCGCGGCTCGCCCGGCACCAGCGAGCAGAGATTGTTGGAGATGCGCTCCGGCAGCATCGGCACGACGCGGTCGGGGAAATAGACCGAGTTGCCGCGATCGAGCGCGTCGCGGTCGAGCGCCGAGCCCGGCCGGACGTAGAAACTCACATCGGCAATGGCGACGTTGACGATGAAGCCGCCCTTGTTGTTCGGATCGTCATCGGGCTGCGCATGCACCGCGTCGTCGTGATCCTTCGCGTCCGGCGGATCGATGGTGACGAGCGGAACGTCGCGCCAATCCTCGCGCCCCTTAAGGTTCGCGGGCTCAGCGGCTTCCGCCTCGTGCTCGGCGGCGGAGGAGAAATTCAGCGGAATGTCGTGGGCGTAGATCGCGATCAGGCTGATCGCCTTCTCCGACCTGACCGAGCCGAGCTTTTCCTTCACGCGGCCGGAAGCGAGGCCAAAGCCACGGGTGCGAACGATGTCGACGCTGACGAGGTCGCCGTCCTGCGCGCCATCAGTATCGGTCTTCGCGATATTCAGCTCGCGGTCGGCGAACTTCTTGTCGACGGGGACGAGCCGTCCGCCGCCTTCGGGAAGGCTGCGGAACACGCCGAGGATGCGGCTCTTGGCCTTGTCGATGATCTTGATGATGCGGCCGCGATAGGCCGGGCCTACGTCATCGTCCGTGCATTCGACGCGAAGCAGGGCGCGGTCACCGACACCGGCGGCGGTGCCGGGCCTGGGTCGGCGCGGCATCTCGATAAGGATCTTTGGCGGCTCGCCGCTCTCGACCTCGTCCCATTCGGCGGGGGAGGCGATCAGCTCGCCGTCGCGGTCGCGGCCGGTGATGTCGGCGAGCAGCGTCGGCGGCAGCGCGTCCGGTTCGGACACCTTGTGGCGCTTTTTCTTGATGGTCCCATCATCGGCGAGCTCGCGCAGCATGCGCTTGAGCTCGACGCGATCGGCGTTCTTCAGGCCGAACTCGCGCGCAATTTCGCGAGTTCCCACCTTTCCTGGATTTGCCTTGATGAAGGCGACGATGGCGCTCCGGTCGGGAAAGCCATGGCCATTCTTGCGTTTCACTTAACCTCTTATTCTTGATCTAAGTCTTGCCGGCACTCTTCTTGGCCGGAGCCTTGCTGGCGGCGGACTTGGTCGGCGACGTCTTTGCTGTCGACGGCACCGCGGCGCGCGCCTTGCTGGTGGATTCAGTTTTCGATTTGGCCGCTTTCTTCGCGGCCGGTTTCTTCTTCGGGGCGGCGTCATCGCCGTCCGCGGCCTTCTCTGCAGTCTTCTTGGCCTTGGCGGGCTTCGCCGCCTTCTTCGCCTTCGCCTTGCCGCCGCCCTTGGCCGCGCGCTCGTCGATCAGCGCGATCGCCTGTGCGACCGTGACCGCGTCCTTTTCGAACTCGGCCGGGATGGTCGCGTTGACGCCGCCTGCGGTGACGTAGGCGCCGTAACGGCCGCTCTTCACGGTGATGGTGCCGAGCGTCGGATGATCGCCGATCGCCTTGCCGGGATCAGCGCCGAAGCGCCGGCTCGGGCCCTTGGCAACCTTCTCGGCGATCAGCGTGACCGCGCGGTTGAGACCGATGTCGAAGACCTCGTCGCCGCTCTCGAGGCTGGCATAGGTCTTCTCATGTTTCACGAACGGCCCGAAGCGGCCGAGGCCCGCCGTGATCGGCTGACCGGTCTCCGGATGCTTGCCGATCTCGCGCGGCAGCGACAGCAGCTTCAGCGCAAGCTCGAGCTCGATATCGCCGGGCGAGGTGCCCTTCGGGATGCCCGCGCGCTTCGGCTTCTCGCCTTCCTCATAATCCTTCTGCTCGCCGAGCTGGATGTAGGGCCCGAAGCGGCCGGCCTTGACCCAGACATCGCGACCCGTATCGGGATCCTGGCCGAGCGAACGGTCGGCGGTCGCCTCGCTGTCGGCGGCGAGCTGACGGGTGTAGCGGCACTCCGGATAGTTCGAGCAGCCGACGAAGGCGCCGAACTTGCCGGCCTTCAGATTGAGCCGGCCGTTGCCGCAGCTCGGGCACTGCCTGATATCGCCGCCATCCGCGCGGGGCGGATAGATGTGCTGGCCCAGCATGTCGTCGAGCACGTCGAGCACCTGCGCGACGCGCAGATCCTTGATGTCGTCGACGGCGCCGATGAAGCCGGTCCAGAAATCCTTTAGCACCTGCTGCCAGGAGATCTCGTTGTTGGAGATACGGTCGAGCTGCTCCTCCAGAGAGGCGGTGAAATCGTATTCGACGTAGCGGGCAAAGAAGCTTTCGAGGAACGCGACCACGACGCGGCCCTTGTCCTCGCCATGCAGGCGCTTCTTCTCGAGCTTGACGTAGCCGCGGTCCTTCAGCACCTGCAGGATCGAGGCATAGGTCGAGGGCCGGCCGATGCCGAGCTCTTCCATGCGCTTGACGAGCGATGCTTCCGAGAAGCGCGGCGGCGGCTCGGTGAAATGCTGGGTGACGGCGAGCGACTGCCGCTTCAACGCGTCGCCCGAGCTCATCGCCGGCAGACGGCGGGAATCTTCGTCCTCCTCGTCGTCGCGGCCTTCCTGGTAGAGCGCCAGAAAACCATCGAACTTGACGACCTGGCCGGTGGCGCGCAGCTCCAGCGTGCGGGAGCCCGCCTTCGCCGTGATGTCGACGGTGGTGCGCTCCAGCTCGGCCGATTCCATCTGGCTCGCAATGGTGCGCTTCCAGATCAGCTCGTAGAGCCGCGCCTGGTCGGCATCGAGCTTGCGGTTCATGGTGTCGGGACGGCGGGAAAGGTCGGTCGGGCGGATCGCTTCGTGCGCCTCCTGGGCGTTCTTGGCCTTGGCCTGGTACTGGCGCGGGGCGTCCGGCACGTAGGCGTTGCCGTAATCCTCGCCGATCACCTTGCGCGCCTGGGTGATCGCCTCGGGCGCGATCTGCACGCCGTCGGTACGCATATAAGTAATGAGTCCGGTGGTCTCGCCGCCGATGTCGATGCCTTCATAGAGGCGCTGGGCGATGCGCATGGTGTGCGCCGGCGCAAAGCCGTATTTGCGGCTGGCCTCCTGCTGCAGGGTCGAGGTGGTGAAGGGGGACTGCGGATTGCGGCGGGCCGGCTTCGCGTCGACCGCGGTGACGGCGTAGGCGGCTGCTTCCAGCGCCTTCTTGAAGTCTTCGGCTTCCGCGCCGCTGCCGACGTCGAGCCGCTGGATCTTCTTGCCGTCGGCGCCGACGAGGCGGGCCTCGAACGCATCGCCGCGCGGCGTCAGCAGGGTCGCGATCAGCGACCAGTATTCGCGCGGCACGAACTTTTCGATCTCGAGCTCGCGGTCGCAGACGAGGCGCAGCGCCACTGACTGCACGCGGCCCGCCGAGCGGGCGCCCGGCAGCTTGCGCCACAGCACGGGGGACAGGGTGAAGCCGACGAGATAGTCCAGCGCACGGCGCGCCATATAGGCGTCGACCAGCGCACCGTCGATCTCGCGCGGATGCTTCATCGCGTCCGTGACGGCCTGCTTGGTGATGGCGTTGAACACCACGCGCTCGATCTTCTGATCCTTCAGCGCGCGCTTCTCTTTCATCACCTCCAGCACGTGCCAGGAGATGGCCTCGCCTTCGCGATCAGGGTCGGTCGCCAGAATCAGGCGGTCGGCGCCCTTCAGCGACTTGGCGATATCGTTGAGCCGGCCGGCCGCCTTGGGGTCGACCTCCCAGATCATCTTGAAATTTGCGTCGGGATCGACGGAACCGTTCTTCGCGGGCAAGTCGCGGACATGGCCGAACGAGGCCAGAACCTCGTAGGACGAGCCCAAATACTTGTTGATCGTCTTGGCTTTCGCCGGCGACTCCACAATGACGATATTCATGTAGTTCCAGTAACTTACGGGAAAATCTTGGGCCAAATTCGATCAGATTCGGATCGGCCGTTTCGACCCGAACATGGGTGGTGAGGCGGTCCCTGTCAAATCGGGGGGTGTTGAAAGCCTCAGAAATGGGAAAAGTTTCATATCGAGAAAGTTGCGAAATACCACCTTGGAGTTGTGGCCGGTGTCGGCGTAGAGTTCCTTCGGGGCATGGATTCGGGTGGGGTCTGGTGACAAAGCCAGGAAAGAAACGAGCGCGCGCCGCGTCGGGCGCGCGGGGAGGCTCGCGCAACGAGGAACCGGGGGAGGGCGGCGTCGATGAGGCCGTCGCCTTCATCGCCGAGCAGGTGGGCGCATTGCGCAAGCTGGCCGAGCGCCACAAGCTCGACGTGCTGCATTATCTCTTGGGCATGACCAAGCTGGAAGCCGACGAGCACCTGCGTCTGCGGAGCAAGCGCAGGCTGTCGTGAGGGCTGGGGCGGCGTGCGACTGAGCACGCTGCTACTTGACCCGTCATCCTGAGGTGCTCGTCCTGCAACGCAGGACGAGCCTCGAAGGATGCACGGCCGGGATGCCGCTGCAGCCGGGCTGTCGCCCTTCGAGGCTCGCCGAAGAGGCGAGCGCCTCCAGCGACAATGGCTTCGCCATTGCGCGGGGGTGACGGTCGGAGAGTTGAGCGCGCCGCTCTAACCTCGTCATTGCGAGCGTAGCGAAGCAATCCAGACTCTTTCCGCGGAGGGATTCTGGATTGCTTCGTCGCAAGGGCTCCTCGCAATGACGGTGTGGTTAGCCGTTGCGATCAGCCATTTTGGCCAATCGCTCGCCGAGATATTCGGCTGTGCTTAAATCGCTCTGTGGCAAGGCGCCGTCGACCAGATGCGTCGCCAGTCCAAGCTGGCTGCCCAGACGATTGCGGCCGCCCGGATCCTCTCCGCCCGGAATATCCAGTCCGCACCAGAGCATGCCGTGTTGGGCCGCCAGAATGGAAAGATAGGTCAACGTGTGCAGTTGATCGCCGCCCGCGCAGGCACCCGTCGTGAATCCGGCTGCGATCTTGTTGGCCCATCGCTGCTGGGTCCATCGGTCGCTTGAAGCGTCTGCAAACGCTTTGAATTGCGCCGCGGGCCCGCCCATGTAGGTGGGGCTGCCAAATGCGACCGCGCCGGCGCGGTCGACCGTCTCCAGCAGGCCCTCACTCTGAAATCGGCCCGACACGATGTCGTCGCCGGTGATCTGGCAAAGCGCGATCTCCGCCATCCCGGCCGCGCCGCGCGCCACCGCATGCGCCAGCTTCTCGGTGGTGCCGGAGATGGAAAAATAGACGATGGCGAGCAGGGGCATGGTGGTGCCACGTTAGGCTGTCTAGCCATTCTCGACGCCGTCTATCTTTTGTACAAGTCCCTCCGCGTTGTCGCCATTGGCATGCGGTCTGTCGAACGGGCATCCTGTTTCGGCGGATAAAATGCATGCCTGGAGGACTTGCGCCCGTGGTAGATTGTTTTCGCGAAATTGGAGGTTTGCGGAGATGTCAATCAAGCCGCTTCCATTCGTCGGGACGGATTTGTGGCGCGCCCGCCAAATCCTGAAGTCGTGGGGGTCGCTCAGGCGGCTGACAAGCGACGAAACCGATGTTGTCGTACGCATGATTGCGCAGGGCCTCGCGGAGGGCAGGAAGCTCGGCTTCGAATTGGCCGTTACCGAAGGGCAGGCCGCAAGCAAGGCCGATGTCGACGACCTGACGAACGCTGTTTAGGCCAACTAGCATTACCTGGACGGTCATCCGAAGGTGCGGTGCTTCATGCCCGGTAGCATGAGCTGATGCAGTAGCCCGGATGGAGCGAAGCGTAATCCGGGATTCGCAAAAGCAATGTCACTCAAGCCGATCGCCGCCGCGGTGCCGGCCGCGGCTTCAGCGTGATGTCGGCGAGGCTGAGCAGCCGTCCATCCTCGGCGTGCAGCTCGAGCTTCTTCACCGGGCGGCCTTTGGCGCGATCGACCATGATGGTGTCGATCTCCTCAGGCGTATCGTCGAACTCCTCGCTCCATTGCCGGAGCGCGACCAGAATCGGGAAGAGGCCGCGTCCCTTCGGCGTCAGGACATATTCCTGGTAGGCGCTGCCGTCGGAGGCAGGGGTCATCGTCAGAATGCCGTGGTCGAGCATCGATCGCAGCCGGGCCGACAAGATGTTCTTGGCCATGCCGAGCTTGCTCTGAAACTCGCCGAAGCGGCTCACGCCGAGCATCGCTTCGCGGATGATCAGGAGCGTCCACCAGTCGCCGATCGCCTCCAGCGACCGCGCGACCGGGCAGCCGTCACCCTCAAAACTCGTTCGTTTCACCATCGTCGTCGTCCTGTCGCGATCACCCGATTTCGACACAGATCACGCGCTTGTGTGGTTGCATCATAAAACCATTTGCCCTAGATGGCAATATAGTTTCATTATGCAACCACTGGAGACGAGCATGAGGCTGAAGAACAAGACGGCATTGATTACGGGCGGCAACAGCGGCATTGGCCTTGCGACGGCAAAGCTGTTCGTGGCCGAGGGCGCGAAGGTGGTGATCACCGGGCGCAACAAGGAGACGCTGGCTGCTGCCGCCAAGGAGCTCGGCCCGAACGTGCTCGCGCTCGTCGCCGACGCCACCGACATCGCCGCGACCGAGGCCGCGATTAAGCAGGGTGCCGAAAAGTTCGGCAAGTTCGACATCGTGTTCGCCAATGCCGGCATTCCCGGCGGCACGCCGCTCGGCTCGGCGACGTTGGAGGTTTTCGAGAAGGTGATCAGCACGAACCTCACCGGCGTGTTCTTCACCGTGCAGTCCGCGCTGCCCTATCTGAACGACAACGCCTCGATCATCCTCAACGGCTCGGTGATCTCGGTGCTCGGCATTCCCGGCTACTCCGCTTACGGCGCGGCGAAGGCCGGCGTGCGCGCGATGGCGCGGATCATGGCGTCGGAACTGTCACCGCGCGGCATTCGCGTCAACGTCGTTGCGCCCGGCGCGATCCGCACGCCGATCTGGGGCGCGGCGATCGCAACGCCTGAAGCAGAGAAAGCGTTCGAGAAGCGCATCGCGCTGACGACGCCGCTTGGGCGCATTGGTGAACCGGATCACATTTCGAAGACGGTGTTGTTCCTCGCCTCAGATGATGCCGCGCACATCCAGGGTCAGGAGATCTTCGTCGATGGCGGCGCGGTGGCCTCGCCGAGCGGCGCGCCGATCTATCGCGGCTGATCAATTCAATTGAAAATTGAATCGGTCGGCGCGATCGCCGTGGTTGCGCCGGCCGGTTCCCACACTTCGATGGATGTATTTTTCTGAACCTTGCGTGAGGCGTTGAACCTTCACATCTGCTGCGCAGACATTTTTACGGGCGGGGTCATAAGACTCATTTTCAAAAGGAGCCCGTGATGCCAAAGGCAGCTCGCGTTTTTCCGTCGATTTCAGCACCGCGTATTTACACCGAACGTTCCGCCATTCCCGCCAAACGCTCCGACACGTCCGAACTGATCGGGGTGGCGCTTTTTTCCGGCATCGGCCTTTTCGTCTCGCTCATCGCCGTCATTCTGGGAATTCAGGGCGCCTGGTTTTAGCGCCGCCGAACTGTCAGCCGCCGCCGGGGTCCGGCAGCGGCTGGTGTCGAACCCTTACGCGGCGCGCAAGGAGGTGGCGGCCTGAAGCGCCCCGGCCAGCGCCTTCTCGCGATGCTCAGGGCCGACCTGAATGCCGTCGGCGACAATGAATTCAGGGCTGGTAATCCCCATGAACGCGAACACGCCACGCAGATAGGTTTCGAGATGCTCGAGCGAGGCCGCCGGCGTGCCCGGACCGTAATAGCCGCCGCGGGAGATCGCCACGATCACGCGCTTGTTGCCGGCAAGGCCCTGCGGACCGTTCGCGTCGTATTTGAAGGTTTTCCCTGCCACGAGAACACGGTCGATCCAGGCCTTGAGCTGGCTCGGAATGGTGAAATTGTACATGGGCGCGCCGATCACGACGGTGTCGGCATCGAGGAACTCGTTCAGCACCGCCGCGCTCGCGGCAAGGTCGGGGCCGAGTTCCGCGGGCGCAGGCGCTCCTTGCGCGGCTGCCAGATGCGAGCCGGAGAGGTGGGCTAGCGGGGTCTGGGTCAGGTCGCGATAGACGAGCTGAAGCGAGGGCGTCGTCTGCCGGAGACGGTCGACGATGGCGGCGGAAACCTGCCGGGAGACGGAGTGGGGGCCGAGCACGCTGGAGTCGATATGGAGGAGTTTCATTGGGGTCACCTATGGTATAGATTTGTAACCCGCACTACATGAGTGACCATCGAAATCCCCGCAAGAACGCACTTTTTTGAGCCATGAGCACATTATTGAAACCTGCACACACCGATTTGCCTGCTCCGCAGCTACCGAGTCCCGACCATGCCGACTGCCGCGGCGTGGCCTCGGTCCTCTCGCGGGTCGGCGACAAATGGAGCGTGTTCGTCATCATGAACCTGAGCGACGGGCCCAAGCGCTTCAATGAGCTGAAGCGCATAATCAGCGGCATCTCGCAGCGAATGCTGACATTGACCTTGCGCGGATTGGAGCGCGACGGCCTCGTCACGCGCACGATCTTTCCGACCATTCCGCCGCGCGTCGATTACGAGCTGACCGACCTCGGCCGCGGGCTGCAACAGCCGGTGAAGGCGCTCGGGCAGTGGGCCATGGACCACCTGATGCAGATCGAGGCTGCGCGTAAGCAATTCGATCGGCGCAACGACGGCTAGGTCTAAAGCAGCGACACCAATCCGCCGCCATGGCGTTCGAGCCGGCCGGCGAGCTCCAGCTCAAGCAGCACCGTGCGCACGATCGCGGGCGAGGCGCCGGACATCCGCACGAGATCGTCGATCGAGATCGGGGCAGGGCCGAGCAGGCCGGTGATCTGGTCGCGATCATGCCCTTGCGGATCGCTCTCGAACGGCTCGCTGTCGGGCTCGCTCGCAGGAATCATCAGCGGCCGCTCCATGATCGGCTGAACCGCGTTGATGATGTCGGCGGCTTCGGTGACCAGCGTTGCGCCCTGCTTGATCAGGTCATTGGTGCCGGCAGCACGTGGGTCGAGCGGCGAGCCGGGCACGGAAAAGACCTCGCGGCCCTGTTCGGCCGCCATGCGTGCGGTGATCAGCGAGCCCGAGCGATGGGCGGCTTCCACCACGATCACGCCGAGCGAGGCGCCCGAGATCAGCCGGTTGCGGCGGGGGAAGTCGCGGGCCCGGGGCTCATGGCCGAGCGGCATCTCGGAGATCGCCGCGCCCTGGTGATCGAGGATCGCGGTGAGCAGGTCGCCATGCTCGGGCGGATAGATGCAGTCATGGCCGCCGGCGAGCACGGCGATCGTGCCGCTCTCGACGCTGGTGCGATGCGCGGCCTGATCGACGCCGCGCGCGAGCCCCGAGATGATGATGAAGCCGGCTTCGCCAAGCTCGCGCGCCAGCTGGCCGGCGAATTTCAAGCCGGCGCCGGAGGCATTGCGCGAGCCGACGATGGCGATCACCGGCCGCATCAGGGTTTTGGTGTCGCCGCGCACGGCGAGCAGCGGCGGCGCATCGTCGATCATCGCCAGCCGTGCCGGATAGCCGTCCTCGCCGGGCGCGAGCCAGGCGATGCCGAACTTGCGGCTTGCGACGAGCTCGGCCTTCGCCTCGTCCACGCTGCAAATGCGCCCCGATCGCGCCGCACCGCCGCGGCGCGCCAGATCCGGCAGCCGCTCCAACGCGGCATGCGCGCTGCCGAAATGATCGACCAGCGAGCGGAAGGTGCGCGGCCCGACATTGTCGGAGCGGATCAGCCGCAGGCGGTCGAGCCTCTCGGCCTCAGTCAGCTCCACACTGGGATTGATGGCGTCCACGGCGTCTCCTTGTGGGGGCAGCATGGAACAACCTGAGGGCGTGGGCAACAGGGACGTGCGCTTGCGCGGTCGCGCCCCGATGCTAAAAGCGATGCCAATAAGAAGGGTATTGCCATGATCTCACTCGCCGACCTCCAGCGCCGCATCGAAGCGGGGGAGCTTTCGCCCGATGACGCCATCGCCCAGTCGCATGCGGCGATCGAGGCCAAAGAGAAGGACGTTCGCGCCTTCGTTCGTCACGACAAGGCTGCGAAGGCGCAAGGCGCCGGCCCGCTGCGGGGCATCGCCGTCGGCATCAAGGACATCATCGACACCGCCAATATGCCGACCGAGATGGGCTCGGAGATCTATCGCGGCTGGCAGCCGCGCAGCGATGCGCCTGTCGTGATGATGCTGAAACGGGCCGGCGCCACCATCATCGGCAAGACCACGACCACGGCATTCGCCTCGCGCGATCCGACCCCGACGCTCAATCCCCATAACCTCGGCCATACCCCGGGCGGCTCGTCCTCGGGTTCGGCGGCGGCCGTCGGCGCCGGCATGATCCCGCTGGCGCTGGGCACCCAGACCGGCGGCTCGGTGATCCGGCCCGCCGCCTATTGCGGCACGGCCGCGATCAAGCCGTCGTTCCGGATGCTGCCGACGGTCGGCGTGAAGTGCTATTCGTGGGCGCTCGACACCGTCGGCCTGTTCGGGGCCCGCGCCGAGGATCTTGCGCGCGGATTGCTCGCGATGACCGGGCGTACCGAATTCTCCGGCATCGTCGCGGCGAAGGCGCCGCGCATCGGCGTGGTCAGGCAGGAATTTGCCGGCGCTGTGGACGCCTCGGCCGAGCAGGGCCTGCAGGCCGCGATCAAGGCGGCCGAGAAGGCGGGGGCCAGCGTGCAGATCATCGATCTGCCCGAGGCAGTGCAGGAAGCCTGGCGCATCCATCCCATCATCCAGGAATTCGAGGCGCACCGCGCGCTCGCCTGGGAGTTTTCCGAGCGTCATGACGAGATCGCGCCGATGCTGCGGGCCAGCCTCGATCAATCGGTCGGGCTGACGCCGAAGGATTATGACGAGGCGCGGCGGATCAGCCGCCGTGGCCGCCGCGAGCTTGGCGAGCTGTTCGAGGGTTTCGACGTGCTCCTGACCTATTCGGCGCCGGGCACGCCGCCCGCCAAGGAGCTCGCGACGACGGGCGATCCCCGCTACAACCGGCTCTGGACGCTGATGGGCAATCCTTGCGTCAACGTGCCCGTGCTCAAGGTCGACGGCCTGCCGATCGGCGTGCAGGTGATCGCGCGCTTCGGCAACGATTCCGGCGCGCTTGCTGCGGCGTGGTTCCTGGAGGATGCGCTGGCGAAATCAGGCTAGCGCCGGTTCGGCAGCGGCCAAAGCGCGTTGGGCCTCGGCGCCCGTCGCGCCTTGGCCGAGCCAGCGCTCGGCGGCTTCACGGCCGCTGCGGTGCAGGAGGCGGATGAAGCCACGGCCGAGATCGGTCGACGAGCGCTGCGCCAGCCCGTCAACGGAGTCTTCTGCCGCGATCCTGGACAGCCGCAGCGAGGATGCTGCGTGCGATTGTGCCCATTCGATCGCCGCGATTTCGGCGTTGAGCGCGGCGTTGGCGGCGATCTGGTCGAGCCGGCGGTCGATCGCGGCGAGCGTGATCGGCACGTAGCTGTCGCGCGCGGGCGTGACCTGGACGAGGAGGAGATCGGAAGTCGCCGATTCCTGCACCAGCTTCACCAATGGCGGATTGCCGCCAAAACCGCCGTCCCAATAGGCCTCGCCGTCGATCTCGACGGCGCAGTGAACCAGGGGCGGGCACGTCGAGGCCAGCGCAACGTCGGCGGTGATGCCGTCGTTGCGAAAAATCTGCTGCCGGCCGTCGCGAATGCGCGTCGCCGCAATCAGCAGTTTCGGGCAGCTCGGCTCGCGCAAGGCCGCGAAATTGATGTCGCGCGACAGCGCCTGCCGCAGCGGGTCGAGATCGAACGGATCGAACTGGCCGGAGCGCAGCGTCGGCCCGAACGCGACCGAGCTTCCCGCCGCCGAGAAGCCGCCAACCAGCATCAGCGAGCGGAACGAGGCCTCGTGCATCAGGCGGACCCAGAACCGGTTCAGCCGCGAGCGCGCGGCTTCGCGGCCGCCTTCGGCGAGGCCGGACGCCAGCAGCAGCGCGTTGATCGCGCCGGCGCTGGCGCCACTGATCGTGTCGAATTGGATGTCAGGCTGCTCCAGCAGTCGCTCTAGCACGCCCCAGGTGAAGGCGGCAAAGGTGCCGCCGCCCTGGAGGGCGAGCGAGAGTTTTCGTGGCGGCCATTGGTTGGAGCGTGTCGGTGCAGACGCGACTGGCGCTGCTTTGACTACGACCTCGCGCGGAGCTGGTGCGGCAGGAGCCGGTAGCGGTGCTGGTGGCAGAACCGGAGCGGGTTCTGGCGCAGACACGGGCGCATCCGACCAGATGTTGGTCGTCAAGAGCAGTCGGCTTGCAGCGGTGCGCGCCGCACCTTGCGAACCACCATCGATATGCGTGCCGACAATCTTCTCGCTCATTCTGAGCAACCGCGTAACGCCATTTCTTCTGTCAGGATGACAGGCATGGAACCTGTTCGCCACTCCCGGCCGTGAGGCGGCTGAGAGTTGCGAACAGGATTTGGCATATAATGCGGAGGCTCTGCGGCGGTATCCGTACTTTTTCCGGCTTCTTGTCTTGACGCGTTTTCTTGACGCGAACCGGTACCCACTTCGCTCGAAAACGCTACTTAGGCCTTCTCGCCGATCCGGCCTTCTTTTCCAGATTGCAATCGCTTGATGTTCTCGCGATGCATGTAGAACAGCAGCATGGTCAGCACGGCGGCGAGGGCTGCGAGCGCGAGCTGGCCGAACCACCACAGGAACAGCGGCGTGATGAAGGCTGCGACCAGCGCCGACAGCGAGGAGTAGCGGGTGGTGAAGGCGGTCGCGAGCCAGATCAGGCAGAACACCACCGCGCCGGGCCAGAACAGGCCGAGCATGATGCCGATATAGACCGCGACGCCCTTGCCGCCGCGGAATTTTAGCCAGACGGGAAAGAGGTGACCGAGGAACGCGCCGAGCCCGGCCAGCATCGCAGCATTCGGACCCGCCAGATAGCCTGATAACACCACCGCCGCGGTGCCCTTGAGCGCATCGAGCAGCAGGGTCGCCGCGGCAAGGCCCTTGCGTCCGGTGCGCAGCACGTTGGTGGCGCCGATATTGCCGGAGCCGATCGAGCGCAGATCCTGCGTGCCGGCGAGCTTGGTCAGGACCAGCCCGAACGGAATCGAGCCGAGGAGATAGCCGATGACGAAGGCCACCGGCAGGAAGGCTTCAAGCCCCATGGTTGCATCTCCATGTCGAACCGAGACGCCACGCATGAATTCGCCTGTCAGACATGTTCGTAGACCGTCCGTCCGCCGACAATGGTCCGCACCACGCGCCCTGTAAAGCGGGCCTCGTCGAACGGGGTGTTCTTGCAGGGCGATTTGAGATCGGCGGGATCGACCACCCAGGGCACATCGGGATCGATCACAATGACATCAGCCGGTGCGCCCGCGCGCAGGGTTCCGCCCGGCAGGCCGAGCAGTTCCGCCGGCCGGGTCGACATCGCGCGGATCAGCGTCGTCAGCTCCAGCTCGCCATTATGGACCAGCCGGAGGCCGGCGGGCAGCATGGTCTCGAGCCCGACGGCACCGGGGGCTGCTTCCGCGAACGGCAGGCGCTTGACCTCGACGTCCTGCGGATTGTGATCGGACATGATGACGTCAACGAGGCCGGAAGCGACGGCGGCGACCAGCGCGCGGCGGTCGTCCTCGGTGCGCAGCGGCGGCGACAGTTTCAGGAACGTCCGGTAGGGGCCGATGTCGTTCTCGTTCAGCGCGAGGTGGTTGATCGAGACCGAGGCACTGACGGCAAGCCCGGCATCGCGGGCGCGCTTGAGGATGTCGAGCGAGTCGGTGCAGGAGAGCGAGGCGGCGTGATAGCGGCCGCCGGTCAGCGCGACGAGGCGCATGTCGCGCTCGAGCATGACAGCTTCGGCGGCGTTCGGGATGCCCATCAGGCCGAGCCTTGTGGCGAACTCGCCCTCGTTCATCACGCCTTCGCCGACCAGATGCGGGTCCTCGCAGTAGTGCACGATCAGCGCGTCGAAATCGCGGGCGTAGGTGAGCGCGCGGCGCATCACCTGCGCATTGGTGACGCTTCTGTCGCCATCGCTGAAAGCGACGGCGCCGGCGGCCTTGAGCAGGCCGAACTCGGTCATCTCCTCGCCGCGCATGCCCTTGGTGAGCGCCGCCATCGGCTGGATGTTGACGATCGCGGTGTCGCGGGCGCGCCGCATCACGAAGTCGACGGTCGCCGAATTGTCGACGACGGGCAGGGTGTCGGGCTGGCAGATGATGGTGGTGATGCCGCCGGTCGCGGCCGCCTGGCTTGCCGAAGCGAAGGTCTCGCGATGGCTGAAGCCGGGCTCGCCGACGAAGGCGCGCATGTCGACCAGGCCGGGGGCCACGATCTTGCCGGAGCAGTTGACGACGTCGGTGCCCTCGGGGACGCCGGCCGCGCCAATGCCGCGGCGGGTCTCGCGGATGGTGCCGTCGGCAATCAGGACGTCGCCGACACCGTCGAAATCCCGGGAGGGATCGACGACGCGGGCGTTGGCGAGCAGGATCGGGCGGCGGTCGGTCAGCATCGGCATCACGCGTTCGGCAGATTACGGGCGAGCGCTTCCAGCACCGCCATGCGCACGGCGACGCCCATCTCCACCTGTTCGCGGATCAGGGATTGCGCGCCGTCGGCGACCGCGGTGTCGATCTCGACGCCGCGGTTCATCGGGCCGGGATGCATCACGAGCGCATCCGGCTTGGCGTAAGCGAGCTTCTTCTGGTCGAGCCCGAAATAGTTGAAGTACTCCGAGGACGACGGCACGAAGGAGCCGTTCATGCGCTCGCGCTGGAGCCGCAGCATCATGACGATGTCGGCGCCGTTGAGACCCTCGCGCATGTCGCGCGCAACCTCGACGCCCATCCGCTCGATGCCGGGCGGCAGCAGCGTGGAGGGACCGACGACGCGGACGCGGGCGCCCATGGTGTTGAGCAGGATGATGTTGGAGCGGGCGACGCGCGAATGCAGCACGTCGCCGCAGATCGCAACCACGAGCCCCTCGATGCGGCCCTTGTTGCGGCGAATGGTGAGCGCGTCGAGCAGCGCCTGGGTCGGATGCTCATGGGCGCCGTCGCCGGCATTGATCACGGAACCGTCAACCTTGCGGGCCAGCAGTTCCACCGCGCCGGAGGCGTGATGGCGCATCACCAGGATGTCCGGATGCATCGCGTTGAGCGTCATCGCGGTGTCGATCAGCGTCTCGCCCTTCTTGATGGACGAGGAGGCGACCGACATGTTCATGACGTCCGCACCGAGCCGCTTGCCGGCAAGTTCGAACGAGGATTGGGTCCGGGTTGAGGCCTCGAAGAAGAGGTTTACTTGCGTCCGTCCACGCAGGACGGTGCGCTTCTTGTCAACCTGGCGGTTGAGCTCGACATATTCTTCGGACAGGTCGAGCAGGCCGGTGATGTCGGCCGCGGAAAGGCCCTCGATGCCCAGCAAATGCCGGTGGCCGAGGACGAAGGTCGATTTCGATGTCATTAAAAGCAGAGCTATAGGCGTGGATGGGGGGTGGGGCAAGGGCCAATCGGAGGGAGCAGAGTTATCCCCTGATCTGTCGGTCATTCAGTCATTCCGGGATGGCGCGCGAGCGCCAGACCCGGAATCTCGAGATTCCGGGTTCGACGCTTCGCATCGCCCCGGAATGACAGGGGAGAGCGAATGCGCTTAGTCAGGACATTTTTGATCTCATTTGTCGCAATCGCCTCAATCTCATCCGCCCATGCCCAATCGCTTCCCGGCGACTTCGTCTATCTGCGCGAGATTGATCCGAGCATCATCCAGGATATCCGCTACGCGACGGCGAACAATTTCGTCGGCCGTCCGCTCGCCGGTTACAACGCAGGCGAGTGCGTGGTGAAGCGCGAAGTGGGACTCCGGTTGAAGGCTGTCCAGCAGGAGCTGGCGGCGCAAAATCTCTCGCTGAAAATGTTCGACTGCTACCGGCCGGCGCGAGCTTCGCTCGACATGGTGAAGTGGTCGCAGAACGGCCATGAGACCGCCGCCGAGCGGCGCTACAATCCAAAGATTCCGAAGACCGAGCTGTTTCGCCTCGGCTACATCGCGAGTCGCTCGCAGCATTCGACCGGTGCGGCGCTTGACCTCACGCTGGTCGATCTCAAGGCCGATAATTCCGCCAAAATTGATCCGTCAAAGACCTATGCGGACTGCACGGCGCCGGTCGAAGCACGGCTGCCGGAAGGCAGCGTCGATATGGGCACCGGTTATGATTGCACCGACATGAAGGGGCATACCGCAGCACCGTCGATCACGCCGGAGCAGCGCGCCTGGCGCAAGCGGCTGGTGGCTGCAATGGCCAGGCAAGGCTTTGTGAACTATTCGAAGGAGTGGTGGCATTTTTCCCTGCCGGGGGCGGGCGGGGCGGCCTATGATTTCCCGATCCAGCCGCGGCGGAACTGATTCCGCGCCGAGGACGCAAGATGACCCAGCCCAGTTTTGCGACCCATGAGGTCTTCAACCAATCGCCGCCGTTCGAGGCCGTCGATCTCTTCACGGTAGATCGGCCGCTCGTCGATGCCGTGAAGGCCAATGGCGGCGCGGCGGCGGAGCGGGAACTGTCCGAGTTCGGCAAGCATTGGGGCTCATCCGCGATGGCCGATCGCGGGCGCCTTGCGAACGAGAACACGCCGAAGCTGCGCACATTCGATGCGAAAGGAAACCGCCGCGACCAGGTCGAGTTTCATCCCGCCTATCACGAGCTGATGGCGCATAGCGCGCATGCGGGCGTGCACAATTCGACGTGGACGGTGGACGGCAAGCCGGCCGGCCATGCCGCCGAGGTCATTCGCGCGGCAAAATTCTACATGGCCTCGCAGGTGGAGACCGGCCATCTCTGCCCGATCACGATGACGCGCGCCTCCGTCGGCGCGCTGGCGATGCAGCCGGACCTGCTCGGCAAGGTGATGCCGGTGCTGTCGACGAAGAGCTACGATCCCACCTTCGCGCCGTGGTCGGAGAAGCGCGGCATGACGCTCGGCATGGGCATGACCGAGAAGCAGGGTGGCACCGACGTCCGAGCCAACATGACGCGCGCGGCGCGCGACGGCAGTTCCTATCGCATCACCGGTCACAAATGGTTCATGTCGGCGCCGATGTGCGATGCGTTCCTCGTGCTGGCGCAGGCTGACGACGGACTGACCTGTTTCTTCATGCCGCGCTTTGCGCCGGATGGCTCGGTCAATGCGATCCAGTTTCAGCGGCTGAAGGACAAGCTCGGCAACCGCTCCAATGCGTCCTCCGAAGTCGAGTTCGTCGGCGCCTATGCCGAGCGCGTCGGCGAGGAGGGCAAGGGCATCCGCACCATCATCCAGATGGTGCAACTGACGCGGCAGGATTGTGCGATCGCCTCGGTCGGCCTGATGCGCTCGGGCCTCGCGCATGCCTTGCATCACGCCCGTCACCGCAGCGTGTTCCAGAAGCACCTCGCCGATCAGCCCTTGATGCAGGCTGTGCTGTCGGACATGGCGTTGCATGTGGAGGCAAGCACAGCGCTGGTGATGCGGCTCTGCCGCGCCTTCGACCGCACGCCGCACGACGCGGCGGAGGCCGCCCATGTGCGGCTGCTGACGCCGGCGATCAAATACTGGACCTGCAAGAGCGCGCCGCCGTTCCTCTACGAGGCGATGGAGTGCCTCGGCGGCAACGGCTATGTCGAGGATGGTATCCTGGCGCGCCACTACCGGGAGTCGCCGGTCAATGCGATCTGGGAGGGTTCAGGCAACGTGATGTGTCTCGACGTGCTCCGCGCGCTCTCGCGCGAGCCGGAGGCGGCGATGTCGGTGCTGCAAGCGCTGGCGGTCGAGACGAAGGGACTGCCCGGGGCAGGCGAGGCGGCCGCCTTCATCGGAAAGACCTTCCGCCGCGCTGACGGCGAACGTGTCGCGCGCCTCGCGGTCGAGAAGCTGGCGCTGCTTGCCGCCGCCGCGGCGCTCAACGGCGTCTCGCCACACCAGGCCGAACTGTTTGCCACGACGCGCCTCACCGCCAATCACGCCAGCATGTATGGCGCGGTGGAGCTGGACAGCGTCGACGTCCGCGCGTTGCTGGGGCGGGCGCTGCCGTGAGTAACGTCTACTCTAACCTCTCGTCATGGCCGGGCTTGACCCGGCCATCCACGTCTTGGCGCGTGGCCGAAGGTCGTGGATGCCCGGGCCTTCGCCTCGCCGAAGCGGCTTCGGCCGCGCAGGCGGGACAAGCCCGGGCATGACGGCATCTCGGTAGATTTCAACGAAAGCCTCCTGATGGATTCCCTCAATCCCGACCATCCGCCCCTGACCGTGACGCCGGCGCCACCGCGCGTCTGGAAGTTCTGGGGCACGGCGCTCTGGGGCCTCTTCATCTTTTTCGCGATGTTCGTCGGGCAGATCGGTGCGATCGTTCTGCTGGTGCTGCTGCGTGGTCTTCCCGCAAACCTCAGCTCTGTCGAGCTCGTCGGCCACGAGCCCCAGGCGCTGGCTCTGTCGGTGACCATGGGGTTGCCGACGACGGTCGCTGCGGTGTGGCTCGCCATCCGCATCAAGAAGGCCTCCTTCATCGACTATCTCGCGCTGTATTGGCCAACGTGGAAACAGCTCCTGTTCGGCGCGGTCGGCCTGATCCTGCTGGTGCTGGCCTGGGAGACGATGTCGCGCGCCCTCGGCCGCGAGGCGACGCCCGGCTTCATGACCGACCTCTTGAAATCCGGCCGCGACAAGGGCGCGGCGTTCCTGCTGCTGTTCGCCTTCAGCGTCGCCGCGCCGATGTCGGAAGAGTTTTTGGCGCGCGGATTTCTGTTCCGCGGCTGGTCGGCGAGCTTCCTGCGCGTGCCCGGCGCGATCCTGCTGTCGTCGCTGGTGTGGACCATCGTCCACCTGCAATACGACATCTACTTCCTCGCCGAGGTCTTCACCATCGGCCTCTGGTTCGGCTACATGCGTTACCGCGCCAACTCACTCTGGCTCACCACCATCCTGCACGCGCTGAACAATCTGACCGCGGTGGTGCTGACGATGTGGCTGGGCGGCTAGCCCGGCCGTTGCCCCACATTCCGTCATTGCGAGCGCAGCGAAGATTCCATGGGGAGTGGATAGCGACCGGGTCTGAGGCCAGACTGAGGTTGCTGAAGCACTCAACCTGGAGACAACGATGTTGTTCGATCATCTTTCCGACGGAC